>JAGGSN010000001.1 GCA_021159005.1 Candidatus Zixiibacteriota bacterium
TGTCGTTCCTTCCATCCTGACGCATAAAGGGATGTCATTCCTTCCATCCTGACGCATAAAAGGGATGTCATTCCTTCCATCCTGACGCATAAAGGGATGTCGTTCCTTCCATCCTGACGCATAAAGGGATGTCATTCCTTCCATCCTGACGCTGGCAAATAATAAAATCAGGAGCATAAAACTTTAGCTAATAGCTTGAAAATATTAACCAAGCATTGTATCCTCTCTTATCTATCGGGCGCTAAGGGGACCGCCAGTAAGATTGATAGGCTGGCAAAGAGGCCGGTTGACTTGTTAGGGAGGATACTTTGTTTAAAGAGCTTGATATTGCAGTTCTTCATTTCTTCAACCATGATTTGGCAAACCCGTTTTTAGATTTTCTGTTTGTATCGATTTCCGAATCTATCGCGCTTAAGTTTTTTCTTGCCGCTATGGTAATCGCTGTCCTTTGGAAAGGCAATACCAAGGCAAGGGCGGCAATAATCATAGCGGTTATTTCTATCGCCATAGTTGACCCATCGACTCATTACATATTAAAAAAGCTGTTTGCCAGGCTGCGTCCGTGCCATGTTCTCGATGACTTGCGTATGCTGGTTGGCTGCGGCGGGCTTTATGGATTTCCCTCCAACCATGCCGCCAACTCATTTGCCGCGGCGACGGTGTTGTCGGTATTTTACCGCCGTTTCGTAATTCTGTTTATGTCGATTGCTGCCCTTATCGGCTTATCACGGGTATATATCGGCAAGCATTACCTATCGGATGTTTTAGCCGGCGCGGTTTGGGGAATAGCTGTGTCAATTTGCCTGATATATCTTATCAATAAAATCGCCTTATCTGTGCCGGAAAATTATATTTCAAATCGCTATAAAAGTATTTTACAAGGAGCATCAAATTGGCGAATTTCGAAAATATCGAGCAAATAAAGATTAACGATAAAACAATCTATTGCTATCAAGGCGATATAACAGACTCGGACGCCGAGGCGATTGTTAATGCCGCCAATAACGAGCTTTGGATGGGAGCCGGTGTTGCCGGCGCTATCAAACGTAAGGGCGGGCTATCGATAGAGGACGAGGCAATCAAGCAGGGTCCGATAGATATCGGCGCCGCGGCTGTTACAACCGCCGGCAATCTGAAAGCTAAGCATGTCATCCATGCCGCAGTTATGGGACAAGACCTTGCTACCAGCAAGGAATATATTAAAAGCGCAGTTCTTAACAGCTTTAGAAAAGCTGAGGAACTCAAGCTGAAGTCTATTGAATTTCCAGCTCTTGGCACAGGCGTAGGCGGCTTCCCGCTTGATGATTGCGCCGAAATAATGATAGGCGAGGCTTATGCTTTCTTGAAGCAATCGTCGTTATTGCAAGAAGTCGGCTTCGCTCTTTTCGATGATATGGGATATACAGCCTTTACAAAATGTTTAAGCAAGTATAGGAAGACTTAGGCTAACTGCAAATCAAATTTAATAGCACTGATAATGAAAGCGAGTAGGTATGTCGTCAGGTTCAAAGGAATTGCCCGCGCCGGAGAGCAAACGTAAAGCAAAAATCCCTTCTGCCGGGCAAAGGCAAAAAGCCGCCCACAATCAGGAATTTTCCTTTGTCCCGATAATCTTGTTGACATTAATTATTCAGTAGGCTACACTACCATGAACAAGTGTTGTATAATATTATGTTAACTGCTACACCATATTAAACGTACAAGGTAAGGTTGAAATGACAGCAAAAGAAGTTGTTCTTGCCTACTGGAAAGCAATGGAGGGTAATGACTTTTACAAAGCTAGCGTGTGCTTATCTGAAGACTTTGAATGTTACTGGCCTCAATCGTCAGAATTGATCATTAGCAGAGAGAACTTCGCTGAGATGAATACTAATTACCCTGCAAATGGTACCTGGAGGTTTAACATCAATTCAGTTGTTTGCGAAGGTAATCAGGAGGTTAGTGATGTAGATATTACCGATAGTATAGTCAGCGCCAGAGCAATAACATTCCATACAGTAGAGAATGGGTTAATCACCAAACAAACAGAATTTTGGCCAGACAACTATGATGCTCCGGAGTGGAGACGAAAGTGGGTCAAAATTGTGAAATGATTATTTTAATCATGCAGAAAGTAGGGCAGGTCTCCTCGAGACCTGCCTATTTAGGGTAGCTGGTAAACAGATAAGAGCACTATTTACATGAAAGCATGTTGAAAATTATTAAATGTATTTATGCAATAAACGAGCCGAATAGGCAGAAGTCGGGGACTTCTGCCCTACGAAGCTGATAGTTATTGTGCGCGGCAGACCTCCTGGTCTGCCCGTCCTCTCATGTCAAGCAGAGGAGCACACGAGGACGTGTGCCGCCCACAGATATTTACAAGAGTATTTTGATGAAAATAAAGATGAGTTAAAAAATTTCTTGTTATCATCAGCCCAGTAGGTTAATCCGGCAACTGACGGACTTGCGTTTTTATTATTACATCCGCGCGCCCATCAAGACCACATGCCAATTAAAAAAAAATAATAGTAGTGCACAAATTCCTGATAAACCGCACAGTAAATGTGCATAAAACAGATAACCACATTTTCCCATATTTACATAATCATATAATAACAAAGCGTTTATGCTATCAATCCGAGTTGGCACAACCTTTGCTCTAATATAAATTGGTTCATTGGTAATTAAATAGACAAACCCTTCTGAAAAATATTTGACAGATTTTACTTTTGATGATACAATTTCCTCCGGAGGAAAATGATGAGAATATTTTTAATAATTTGCTTTTTGATGATGACCACTGCCGCATATGGCCAAACTGATTCAGGCAATAGCGACCCCAGCTATGATGAAACCCGCGCGATAAAACCAATACCGCCGGCGCGCTCTGATGTCCGCTGGTTGATTGACACGCCTACTGCTCACATGCTTCCCCGCGGCGCCTTTGATATCGATTTCCGAACTTTTCCCAATGAGGGCATGCAGGCATCAATTTGCATAGGTTTGGCGCATACGTTTTCAATCGGCATGGCATACGGCGGCGAGAGGATATTATCCGAGCAGTCTCCCGAGTGGAATTCGCGAATCGCTTTTAAAATCCGCTATATGCTCATAGATGAAACCCCTTCATTTCCCCAAACAACCATAGGCTTCAGTTCATTCGGTTATGGTCTTTATCGCGATGAGAGTGATTCCACCATAGGCTACCGGGAAAGCAGGTATTTGGTTAAGTCGCCTGGTTTTTACTTAGTGTTTTCCAAAAGGTATCCTATGTATTACAATGTGTTCAGCATTCATGGCGGCGTCAATTACTCAATGGAGAACAGCCTTGATTCCAATCCCAATGTCTTTGCCGGGATGATTGCCAGTATGGGCTACAGTATGACATTCTTAGCCGAATACGATTTCGCCTTAAACGATAATAAGCCGGCTGGAATTTTTGGCCGCGGCAGAGGTTATCTTAATCTCG
The DNA here is from genome assembly GCA_021159005.1 of Candidatus Zixiibacteriota bacterium. Classification (NCBI taxonomy): domain Bacteria; kingdom Pseudomonadati; phylum Candidatus Zixiibacteriota; species Candidatus Zixiibacteriota bacterium. Next base: position 3,452 of record JAGGSN010000001.1, read on the forward strand.
GACTCGCCTGGTATATCACGCCTGAACTGTCATTGGAATTCGATTGCCGGAATCTGCTTCTCAACCGCAGAAACTTAAACTCTGATGATAATAAAACTATCGATAGAGGGGTGCGTCTGGTTTATTTGCAATTTTTTAAAGATTGATAAGGAGCTGTGATGATTGTCCTAAAGAAGACCGCGGCGCTTGTCGCGGTTTTTTTCATGCTCATAACCGGCGGATGCTACACCAAGCTTAAGCATCCCGAGCCGGTTCTTATCCCCGATAATCAAGCCATCAGCGAAAGCGGCTATGATTGGGATTTCAGTCATGGCTGGCGCGGCTCGCATTGGGGGCAATATGATAAATACAAAGGTTATTATATCACTCAGTGGTGGTATGACTGCCCCTGGCGCGGTGATATCATCGGCATCGAGAAAGAAACCGATGATTATTATGCCGATGAAACCATTGATGATTTTATCCCTATCTATATTCCATTCCTACCGCCAATTTATAATCCACCCGAATATTCGGATGGTATAATTATATATTCAGACCAATCGGGACAGAATAAAAAGGAAAAACATTCTGAAAAAATAGACAAGAGAAATACGCCAAAAGAAAAGATCTCAGAGAATAATAAAATAAAACATCGCGGCAGGAGATAATAAATGAATAGAGCTATAACCATTATATTATGTTTAATATCGGTTTTTTTATATGCAAACCCTCTTATGGCGCAATTGGAGAGCAACCCGTTTGCAGTATATGAGATGACCACCGAAAACAATAATTTTGTGGGGGCAAGAGCCGCCGGTATGGGCGGCGCGCAAATTGCCGCCGGCGATGACGGTTCCACAATCTGGTACAACCCGGCGTTGTTATGCCGCATCAGACGGATAGAGTTGTCCGGCGGCTTGTCTCATCAGAGATTTTTCAACAACACTACCTTTGATGGAGTTAATGCCAATCAGGCACAGTTGAATAATACCCGTCTGTCATCGGTGTGGGGCGTATTCCCGGTGCCCGTCGAGCAGGGGGGGTTGTCATTTGCGCTGGCGGCTAACCGCATCAAAAGTTTCGATAGGATATTCAGATTCGAGGATAAAACCGGCTGGCTGGAAAATCCTGATGGCTATGGCATAGGCGGGGGAGAGGATGACAAAGGCGGCTTATGGGTTTATTCGGGCGGCATGGGCATAGAGCTGTCGCGTCACACCGCCGTTGGAATAGCGCTTGACCTTTACGGCGGACACGATAACTACTCATATATCGAGGAGGAATCAACCGATAGCTCATCCTCGTCATTAAGAGGCGAACTTAAGGATAGCTATACCGGCTATTCCGCCAGAGTTGGCTTGGCTTTCTCCAAAAATCCGAACTTTCATTTTGGGGCGACTATCAAATTCCCAACCTCGATAACTGTCGAGCAGAATGAATGGCCCGACTATGGCAAATATAAATATACTTTGCCGTTCAGTTTCGGCGTTGGTTCGATGGTTGTCATTCGCGATTTGCTGATTACCGGCGATGTTTATTATACGGATTACACTCAACTCGAATACTCCAGCGGCGTCGATCTAACGGATGCCAACAGCGATGTAAAGCGATATTACAAAGATGTAATCACCTGGCATGCCGGAGTTGAGTATTTTATCCCAAGTTGGGGTTTCACTATGCGAGCAGGCTATGCTCGCGACCCTATACCATACACTTATTTTCCGATTGATAATGAACTCGATGTATTAACTGCCGGCTTTGGTTTCCTGCTTGACAAAACCCTGAAACTCGATTTCGCTGTCAACCTGATGGATTGGACCAGGCAGGACCCCGGATTCAGGGGCATAGGCACAATAGAAAAATACGAAGCCCAGAGAGCATTTTTAGGGATTACATACAGGATATAAATGTAGATTTTGCAGTTGGAATTATTGATTGGGCGTAATTTATTGTATGTCACCGCGTAGTTGTTGACAAAATAGCATCTTGATGTTTTATAGTGATATATACCGCCGCGTCCGCCATTGGCGGATACGCCCCTACAAGCTATAGCATATATTGTTTTACCCTCTGGTTACCAAACACCGCCTGGTAACCTCGTCATCAATAAGATTGCAGCATGGGCATCTTGCCCCCACCCGATAGCATATAATAAAAAAAAGCCCGCCAATGACGGGCTTTGTAATAAAATATCTTTGTAATAACTATCTAAATCTCTTACCCAAAAAAGGTACAGAAGCATCCACCTGTTCCCAGGTTACATCCCAGACAAACGTATCGCCTTCGTAGGTCATGCTGCCATGATAACCGCTTGAACTGAATGTTAAGTTTATCGTAATATGGAAACTTTCATCTTGGCTGGAGTCTTCAAAATCCAGAGTCATGGCTACTGTTCCCGATATCGGGTGAGCATCACCGCTTTCAATATCGGCATTTACTAACGTAATGTCCTCATAATCGCCATTATAATGGAATGATACTTGTTCGTTTCCCTGTTGGGAATCTATTAAAAAATCAGTTTCGCCATTAATCACAGTATTAACATCGGTAAAACCGTCAAATTCGCTGTTTATGTCAGCGGTCATCGTAAAAGATGTGTCAGCACCATTATCTATACTAAAAAGACCACTGGTGATTATGAGCAAACCCGTGGTAGTGCTGTCCGGAATCATTTGGCAGGTATCGCCTATGATAAAACTAAAGCTGTCAATATGGCTGTCAGTCATCGTTATTAATAATATGGTATCTTCGTACGTAGACGAATCTTGCTCGACCCACCAGCAATCGTTATAATATGATGTATCTGCGGGCTTAGCCAATCCATCGCTCACTCCATCCTCTACATATTCAAAGCCGGCGCCGAAAGATGCGCCCATCATGCCCACCATCATAGTGGTTTGAGCTTCAATACTGCTCACTTGAGTTTGGGTCAAATCGGGGTTAGTTGCGTCATCGCTGCAATTAACTAAAAACAAGCCGAAAGCAATAGTTAATATTGCTGCGATAATTAGAAATCTCCTCACTTTTCCTCCTTGTACAGGTTAATTATTTCTTTTTAAAGTAATCGGAAAATATTGGCAATACATTATTATGTCAAGACAATATTTTTTTATTTATTTATTTGCCTGTTTTTCATGGTTTTAGCTCTACATATTGTGGTTGGTGTACGCCCTCGTACATCAACATTCAATCCGGTTGACATCCCGGGATTATCCTATATCTTCATAAACTATGGAATTTGCTGTCTGTTTTGTGCTAATTATCATCCTGATACGGCTGAAAGTGCCGGTTGGGCTTACCCTCATGGCGGTGGCTGCTTTGCTGTCTCTGCTTGAATTTGGCATATCGCCGCAATTTATCGAACCTTTCCGGCTTACGTTAGTTAATCCGCGTACCTGGAAACTCATTGCAATCATTATTCTGGTTGTTACGTTGGGACAAATTCTTTCCAAAACCGGTTATTTAGAGCGGATGGTCTCGGCTCTGAAAGCCTACATAGGTCCCTGTACGGTTGCCCGTATGGTTCCCGCTTTAATCGGTCTTCTGCCGATGCCCGGCGGCGCGATGGTCTCGGCGCCGATTGTCGAGGAGCTTGCCCGCGGAACCAAAGCTACTGCCGAGGCTAAAACCGCCTCAAACTTCTGGTGGCGTCATATATGGGAGCCGGTTTGGCCGTTGTACCAGTCCCTTATCTTAGCCGCTGCTATTCTGGATATCACTGTCTGGCAGGTGGCGGCGATATGCTGGCCAATTACTATCGCCTGCATTATCGCCGGAGTTCTTGTAATATCATTGCCGCTGGCACGGGAGAAAGGACGGTCGAAAAACATCGGCTTCTTTTTCAGGGAGATGGCAATTTCAACCTGGCCGATATCTTTTATTTTGCTAACCGGCTTAATTTTGAAACTTGATTTGATATTGTCGATGTTATCGCTTTATGCTGTATTTCTTATTGCCCGAATCACCGATTTCAAAATGATATATACAAGTTTCAAAAAGGAATTCTCATTCGATATTATATTGATATTCCTCGGCGGTTTAACCCTGATGAACATCATCGAAACAGGCCAAGCCGCCGTCAAAACTCTTAGCGCGTTTCAGGCCTGGGGAGTGCCGGCAGATTTAGTGGTATTCGCGTTGCCGTTTTTAGTAGGGCTATTAACCGGTCTCACCGCCGCTTATGTCGGCGTCGGGTTTCCGATTGTCAGTTCGGCGTTTGTTCTGACTGGCGGACTCAGTTCGGGTGTTTTCTTAGCTTATGCCGGCGGTTTGATGGGTATCATGGTCTCACCGGTGCATTTGTGTTTGGTGTTAACCAAAAAGTATTTCAACTGCAATTTTAGGGGTTTATACAGGTATCTTATTCCGGCAGTAACTGTTACTTCGGTATTGGTTTTTATTATCAAATATTTATTTTATCCCAACTAATCAAGACCGATTCGCCTTTGCCGATAACTTTTATTGAAAGGAGCGGTCAAATGGGTGAAATTACTGTTATTATATTATCGATAGGCATGGTTATATTATGCTGGGTCATGATAAGACTTAATGATAAGATAGACCGTCAGATAAAGCGTTTTAAGAAGCTGGAAAACGCGCTTATAAAGAACTCAACCAGATCAATAAAAACAACCGACCAACAACTGGTGCCGGGACAAACCTCCGGCAAGGTTATGGCGCCAACCGCCCAAACCTCTCATGACCTGCGCCCGAAAGGGTTGAATTTCATCGCCAAAGATTGATGTGCCCCACCTAAGGGGGATTCAAAATTTGGGCTTGATAACTTCATATTTTTAAATAATCGGATATAATGCAAATATATATATAGTGTGCTGTCGGGTTACCGAACCTGACAGCATATATAACAATCATTTACAAACAACTCTCAATTGCGCTGAAGTTCTAATCTCAGATAAAGCATTTTGATAAATATGAAACACTTCCTGATCATATTTATAAGGCATGAGCATCAAACCGAAATTATCAGAACCATCTTCAACTACTGCTCTCACAAATTTAGTTACATCCATAAAGATATCGGTTTCGCCATCCATGGTAATTGTATATGTGTAAAATGTGGTTGTGTCTAAGTCTCCACCTTCATCAGTCCACGGACCATCCCAATCAGCGTTTTCCACAGTCCAGTTGGTAGTGATGTTGCGAGCTTGTATCTCAAGAATGTTATCACCATCGATATCAGCGTTAGTGAAGTCTAATGGTATATGCAGTTCAGCGTAGATGATGTCGCTGTTGTTGACAGCTTCAGGCAATGAAAAATGCACAGCTATACGGCTGCTGGCTTCATCGTTTGATTCTTGATCAGGTATAATGAACACAGCACGGTCGAGCCTTACAGTTACCTCATCAGCCGATACAAATGCAAAGCTTATCGCTATAATCAATATTGTAAATATAATTCTCATCTTAAATCTCCTTTATCGAAGTAATAGCATCTTTTTGGTATCATTAAATTCACCTGATTCCACTCGGTAAAAATAGACTCCAGATGATACAGCTGCGCCTGATTTGTTTCTGCCATCCCATATGACAGAATAAATTCCGGGTGACTTATATTCATCCACAAGGCTACTCACCTTTTGCCCAAGGATGTTATAAATTGAAATTGAAGTATATCCGGGTTCGGCTAAACTAAATGAGATTGTGGTTGTGGGGTTGAATGGGTTGGGGTAGTTGTGATTGAGCTGGTATATAAATGGGATATCTGGTTCATCAGTAAGTTTAAAGGATGGCGGAAAAAGTGACCAGGGAGTATAATCAATGCTTGGTCCATAAAACTTTCTCAAACTGGGTGTACCACCAAAATAATTTAATTCCGCCCATAATGGGCTTTGTAAAGATTGCCCATGCCAGATATAATAATTAGAACAGCCAGTAAAATCACTATTACCAGGATCACGCACAGTTGTCCATTTACCTAAATCAGGGCAAAAACCGTTATCTCTTACACCAATACTAAGATTGTCAAATAAACAATGTCTTACTTTAGGTTCAGAACCATTGCAATAGATTCCTGTATTCACTGTATCTATTATGCAATCCTTAATATCAGCATCGGAATTATGAGCATAGATTCCATAATTTGTACAATTGACAATATCATTATCAATAACTTTAGCATCTGAAGAACTAAGCTTTATACCGCCTTGTTTGTAGTATCTTAGAAAATTATTCTCTATCCGAACATCATTAAAACCACCTACATATATACAATATTGAGATGAATCCGGGACTTGAGTAATTGATCTATCGACAGTACAATTGGTTATTATTGTTGAATCGCAACCTGCTTGTCGTAAATAAATATAGATACCGTATCTTCCGCAAACATCAAAATAACAGGAGTCAATAACCGATTCAGCTTTATAGGCATAAATACCTTTTAGCCCGATATATTGAAATGTAGAGTGATTAACATATATAAATCCTTTATAAGAATCTATTCCGTTTAGCCCAACATCTTTAATCAAACAATGGTTAAGACTTACTTGTGAACTATCTTCAATATCTATTGCGATATCCTCTACATCTCTTATGGCACAGTAATCAAAATCTCCAAAGGAATTTGTTCCGAAATCTATTCCATTCCAATTGACAGCATTAGTATCACCTGTATACTCATCCCAGGAGATTATCCTCACCGAATCGCCTGGATTGCCATTAGCAATTAATGCTCCGTTAACCGTTATGTCGATACCTGAATCGGGTAGAACATACAATGTGACACCTTGTTCTAAAGTTAACGTGTCGCCTGAGCTTATTGTCAAATCGCCGACAACCATATAATCGTGATTTAGGGTCATGTTTTCAGTGATTGTTCCGGATAAAACGTCAGTAACACGGTAAATTCTTCCATCGCCTGCTTCAAGCGTATCAGTATAAGTAAAATAATTCAAACCGCCAACAGTTGAATCAGAGAACAATAACCGCTTTTTATTAAAAAATATTTCTTCTATAAAAGGATTTGTGCCAGAAGGACGCGTGAAATATACTTCAACAGCTCTGTCGGGAGCCTCATCCCAACCCGTTATATCTTCATCGCCATTGCTAATAGATGTTACTCTATTTACAAGCATAAAGTAATCAGTGGAATCAACTGCGGAAGTATCTATAAAAGTTGAAACCTCCCAATATTTAATCGTTGAGTCCTGATGTGGATGTCCAAGATCAATCACCCAGCTACTCGTATCATTCCTTACCCATCGAATAGACGTTACGGGAGCACTACTGTCTGCATCGTAGCCATAACTGCCTATAGAAGCAACATCAAGCTTTACCAATAAAGGTCCTACATTTTTCAGTTGCAGAAATAAGTCTCTAACATTGATATATGGACTCTCATCAATATCATAGTTGAAGCATAATGAATCATTATAATATTCATATTCGTTGATTTGATTAAGAGGTGTCCATTTTTGTCTTTCGTTTACTTCGCTTCCATCATAATCTATCAAACCGAATGAAACTTCTGAACTTGTAAATACTGGACCGTAAACATACGTAATAAGACCTTTAGCTCCCCTTGATATTGCAAGAAAAGATTGTAGTCTTATTTCTTCCCTTGATGGTAAACGTTGACACTTATAAAGCGACCAATTATCCCAATGCTACGTACCGGCAGTGTCTTGAATACATTGACAAATTTCCGGAAGAGTATCAGATGAATTATTGACAAATCGTGCATTTGTTTGTATACAAGCAAGCCAAGGATAAGCTTCCGTAAAAACGCTATATACAGAATCATAGTTTTCTAAAACGCGATTATCAATAATACTTTCTTGAAAGCCGTCGCCAGAAACATATGTATTAGTAGTGTTACTTATCCAAGTATAAGGATAATGATCATACATGTAAATATCGAGATTGGGTACACTATCAGGAAAATCTGAAAGTACCGGAAAGCCGTAGCCATCAACTACAGATGTAGCAATAGACGCATTAACATCTTTTACTATAGCATCTGTTGCAGCTAAACAGGCATATTTAGTATAAGCAACTGAGCTGTCATCATTCGGTCTATTTATCTCGTGAGCAATCAAGTGAGTGAAAACATCATCTTCTTGCCCATAGAACAAGCTATCCCAATATTCAGCAGCTGTTTCGACACCGGGACTCCACCAACTTTGCTGGTAATATTCCCATCTACATGCTGTCCAATAGTCATAATTTCGACTTAAAATGGTAGATTGTTGGCCTACCATCGCTTTTATTTCATTGGTTTCTAACATAACACTATCTCTAAATAATGTTACAAAAGGACTTGCTCCAACTAAATTAACATTCATAATTCTTGCTAAGAATTCTTCTTGATTCCAGTTTACTTGAAAGGAATCATAAGCTGTCATTCCGGGAACACAGCGCCAATTTTCGAGAGTAGATACAGCGGTTAAAGAATTCCACGTTCCTCTAATGAAATCATCCAACGCGAATACATTTGAAACAAGTAAAAGAATATAGATAAAGATTAATATATATTTCACTTTTTTTACCTCCTTGATAAAACATTTTACTTTATTAAAGTAATTTTCAATCTATCCGAAAAACCTGCCAGTGTCGACATTCGAATGAAATAAACACCAGAGGAAGAATTTTTTAAGTTTAAAGTAAAATTATAAGTACCTAAATTTTGATTTAATAATCTGATTTCATATATGCGTTGCCCGAGAAGATTAAATACTTCAAATGAAAGATCCGTATTTAAAGATAAATTATATGATATAGTCGTACTATAATTAAACGGATTGGGATAATTATATAAAAGACTTATATCTTTTGGTATATTATCTTCATCAATATAAATAATTGTTGTCGTATCACCGCCAACATGGCCATCAGTATAAGTTCTGGAGATATGAATTGTCCCATACCAAGAATCAGCCCAAACCGATATTAATCCCCCATACCCATCAGATATATTTTCTAACTTAGAACTGTGAAAACCTGAGTATGGATTATTAGGCCAGTATTGATAACCTGATGTATCTACCTTTGATGATACCGCTTCATAGCTATTAAATATAAATATACCTTCTGGTTCCATTATAGCTTTACCTACTACAGTTACACTATCTAAAGCAACGACATCAAACCATAGAGGATTGCCCCATCTGCTTATATAAGAAACACGAAAATCTCCAACCCCTCCCCATCTGAACATGAAATTATAGCCAAGCCGGAACACCTGGCATTCTAGCCCCTCATTAACTAGAGGATCGCCAAGAGGTACGCCGTTTATTTCCCACATAGATTGCCCATCAGAAGAAAATCTATCCGCAAATAATGTCCCATAATAATATGGAGATCGACTGTCTACCCAAACTATGACTGCTCCGCCCTCGCCATCAGCTACAATGTCATGTCCATCATTAAGAAAACCTTGTGGTCCATGATAATGTATTGACGGAAGACCTTCTATTCCCCAGTGAAGGTTTCCTTCAATATCAAATTTCTGCATATAAATATCGTAATCATAATCTTCCCAATTTCTACCATCTATCCAGCAGGTAATAAATGTAGAATCGCTTGCTCTACAAGTTAGGGCGTGGGATTGGGCACATTCAGCTTGAACTAATAATATGCCGGTAGAATCCCATAGAATTTCGCCGTTGGTATTTACTCTCTGGGCTCCAATATCACGTTCTGCCCCTTGAGAAGACTCAAATATTATTATAAAACCACCATGGCCATCATCATACAATTGTGGGGTAATATTGCTATAGCCATAAGTTAATCTCAATCCTTCAGTTGGCCACAATAAATTACCAAGGCTGTCAAGATGCTGACCATATATATCATACCACCCCGAGTCATGCCGATAATCAGACCATACAATAAACACGCCGCCTTCTCCATCATGCAAAACTGCCGGATGCCATTGCTTAAAACCGTTATCTTCAAACACCATCATGCCTTCATCACCCCAGCGTGTATAACCTGCTGAATCTATATACTGAGCGCATATATCTTTATCGCCGCCTATATCCTTATTCCAAACAACGACTATATTGCCATTACCGACATTAGCCAAAGCAAAAGCGCTTGAATAAGGCGACCAATGGCCTATAACTTTGCCATCCGGTTCCCACTGCCCCAAACATGGCGGGCACATCAATATCGCTGTAAGGCTGATTATCAGAAATGATATTATGCGCATCTTACGCTCCTTATACTAAAACTATAAAATTAACAAATGTCTGTTAATTAATTATAATAATAGCAATTGCTGTCCTGTTTGTCAAGAAATATCTCCTATTTTAATAGCATAAAAAAAAACCGGGCTATAACCCGGCTTAAAATAACACAAATATAATAGCCCTTTAAAACAATTTGCTCAGCTTATCGGCTACCAGTTCCAAAACCTTTCGGTTGTCCTCAGTGAAAGCATCTGAATCATCAGAGTCGATATCGATTTCGCCGACTATTACGCCATCTTTTCTAATCGGGACAACGATTTCCGACTTGGTTGCGATAGAATATACTAAAAAGCGTGGGTCGGCTTTGACATCCGGCACAATAATGGTTTTATCCTCCTTAACAGCGGCACCGCAGATTCCCTTACCAACCGGTATTTCAACATTCGACGAGGGATTTCCTCTGTATGGGCCGAGTTTAAGCATACCATCATCAAGAATATAAATTCCAGTCCAGGCGAAATGCTTGTAGTTTGAGGACAACAATCCGACTACTCCCTCTAAGGCGGAGCATTTACTTTTAGCGGTTTGGATAAAATTATCTACTGTAGCTAATAACTGCTGGTTATTAACAGCAGGCATAAAAGTACCCACAATCAACTCCTTTATTTAAACTGAATATCTTATTGCCCATATAACCTCATCGCCCGCGCCGCATTTGGCGGATATAAGCTTGTCGTTTATAGTCTGCCTGTATTATAAACATCCCGGCAAATTATTTCGTCCGGTAGGGCAGACTTTAACAATTTATATAAATTGACAATAAGAAAACAAACAGCTTGTTTAAAGTCAAGCTAAATGCTTAAAAATTATAAGCTTGTGAAAAAATAGCACAAGCAATGGTTAAGGTCGGTTTTAAGACACTGTCGGTACGGAAACTTTAAACTGTTTAGCCGGTCGCGGTGAAACAAGGCAACCCGCCATCTTCTTGTCTAACAAAATGTAGCTGTTCATCCGCCTTAGGCGGAGCAATGACTTTTTAGGGTTGGGGGAAAACAATAAATTTGAATCATTTTGCAAGAGGCTCAAACATGAAAATATTGTTAATTATTAAGCTATAGTGGAAGCTGGTAAAAATCAGCTCAGGAAAAACGCGGAGGTAGTGGCTTAACAACAAATATATATAATCTTGACTTAAAAATCAAAAATGCTATATTATATAAATTAATATTAATATCAAGATTCCAATGAGGATTATTTGCAATTAACTTCAAAATATTTGCTCTCAAACTTGAGAAAAGGAGTTCCAAATGAGTCAAATTCTTGCGTTAGTCATGGCAATGATTACTATCTGCGCCATGGCATCGGCAAACACCATCACTCTTAACGATGAGCAAAGCACATTTGAAGCAACTACAATTACATCATCAGAGACAGAACTTGTATTAAACATTGGTTCTCTGAAATCTATTGTCTGTGATGATGGCATCTCAATTGAACTGCCCGAACCTTTAACGGTCGGCTCCGGCAATTTGCCAAGTCCGGGCAAAACTATCTTACCTGCCTATTCAACCTTGCTTGCAGTTCCCGAAAATGCTGAGCTTCATGTAATTATTGCAGGCGATGAGTTTATCGAGCTTACCGATTTCGAGTTAGCCAAAGCCAGCGGTGATGACGCTAAATGGCTAAGCGATGTTACTTCAAAGGAGGGATATTATCCGCAGGAGCTTGTCCGGTTTGAATATGCCGGCAAGATGCGCGACCTGAACCTTGCCAGATTAACTATCTATCCGGTTCAGTATGATTATACCCGTAAAACCCTGAAAGTTCATCATCAAATGACTATCAGAACTACCTGTAGCGGGGGCGATATACTGCCGCCCGATAGAGTTATCAGCGAAGCCTTCTACCCGATTTACAGCTCTATAATTTCCAATATCGACTTGCTTGATAATATCAATATCAAGCGAGGCGCCTACTGGTTTATAGTTCAGGATGGTTTAATGGGCGCCGTCGAACCGCTCGTCGAATGGAAAAGGCTTAAGGGATTTGATACCCGGGTTATTCCCATTTCTAATATAAGCAGTAATCCAAGTTCTGGGGTTATTCGTAATTTTATCTCAAGTGAGTACAGCGATGCCGATTTAAAACCCGACTATATTTGCTTAGTTGGCGACGAAGACATGCCTGGCAGTCCTGATGTGGTAACATTTTCCTATTATAATCCATTTGGAATGGGTCCATTCTCATCCGATAATTACTACACTTTCCTTGAGGGCAATGATTATTTCCCTGAATTATTTATCGGACGAATTTCAGTAGATGCTGTCGGTGAATTAAATGCCTACATTGATAAATTTGACGACTATGAAAGAAATCCCTACATGTTGAGTACTGATTGGTACCATAATGCGACAATGGTAGCCGGTGGAATTTCAAGTTGGTTTTCTTCTCAGAGATTAATCTCGCTTTGGGTGCGCGAGATGCTTTTAAACCATGATTATTTCAGGGTAGATACCTTATTTGAAACATATCATCATTCGGTTCCATTAAGTCAAATTACCTCCTCTATATCTGCTGGCGCAATGTATGTGAATTACCGTGGTTATGGCTCTGCGGATGGCTGGGCGCCGCCATATTATAGCGTTGGCAACATTTATTCGCTTTCTAATGCCCATAAGTACGGCGTTATGACATCGATTGTCTGCGGCACCGGCGCTTTTGGCAGCAGTTGGTCCGATCCCTGTTTCGGTGAGGCCTGGATTAGAGCGTCTATGAAAGGCGGGGCAGGCTTTATTGGCACAACCAATCGCGATACTCATACCAGGTTTAATAACTCTATCGATTGTGGAATATACTGGGGTTTGTTTATCGAAGGCACATACACAATTGCTCAGGCTCAATTGATGGGCAAGATGTGCTGTTATTACGCTTTCCCCGCGGATGATTATACTAATGGGCGCGTTCAGTCCTATTTCAACAGCTATCATGTGCTCGGCGACCCCGAACTCAACTGCTGGACTGATATTCCCAAACCTATGCAGATTACTCATATTGATACAATAGATATTGCCGCTAATGGTATAGCAGTGTCTGTCGCTGATGGAAGCAGTGTACCGATGCCGAATGCCTATGTTTGTCTTTCCAAAGGGCAGGAGGTTTTTCAGGGTGGTTTTACCGATGCAAACGGCGAAATCAATTTCGAGGTATATCCCAGCACCGCCGGAGATTTGAATATTACCGTGACGAAATCGGGATATATTCCTTATGAACGCGCAATAATAGTACAGAGTGCGGCTGTATCAGTCGGCTTGTGCGGTTATACTATTGATGATGACGATACCGGCAACTCCTCCGGCGATGGCGATATGATTGCCAACCCCCATGAAACTATCGAGCTTTCGGTATTATTAAAGAATTTCGGAGATGACGAAGCCGCCGCCGATGTTGAGGGCACGCTCTCATCGGATGATGATTATATCAGTATCACATCATCGACATCAGATTTCGGCGCTATAAGCCCCGGCGATTCAGCCGAATCCATCACGCCTTTCGTAGTTGAAATATCGCCTCTCGCTCCGCATGACCATACTGCCGAATTATTGCTGAATGTAACCGCCACAGGCGGGCACAACTGGCAGCATTATGTCCATTTGCCTATAACTGCCAGCCGGCTTGTTGAAAATTCAATTGCAATTCAGAACGATACCGATGGCGATGGCTTAATAGAACGCGGCGAAAGCGGTGAAATGATTGTCGGGCTTTTCAATGCCGGCTCGAAAGATATACTTTCCGCGCAGGGCATATTGCGAACTTATGACCCATTAGTGAATATCACAGATTCAACCTGTAATTTCGGCGATATCGAGGTGAACGGTACTGGCTCAAATAGCGGTACGCCGTTCTCAATGAGCTTAGCTTATGGCAGCTACAATGGCCATCAGATTGAGTTTATTCTGAAAGTAACCGGCGCTTCCGGGCATATTCAAACAGTTGAATTTACACATATGATAGGCGCAATAGCAAGCTCTGACCCATTCGGACCTGATGAATACGGCTATTACTGTTTCGACAATACCGATACCGATTATCCTTTACATCCCGAATATGAATGGATACCGATTGATGGCTCATGGCAGAGTGTTTATATTCAAGATGATAATATTGTTGTTCGAGACCTGCCGTTTGTAGTTCAATACTATGGCGAATCCTTTAATGAATTCAGCATTGTTGATAATGGCTATATTGCGATGGGCAGCCGGTGGTATAATTATTTCAAGAACACTAATATACCTTCCCCGCAATGCGCGCCGGCTATGATAGCGCCTCTATGGGATGACTTTCAAGGCTCGAATGTGCGGTATCATCATGATGATGTAAACGGTAAGTTTATTGTTGCCTGGAATAATGTTATGAGTCGTGATACAACTAGCAGCAATCCTTATCAACATTTTACTTTTGAATTAATAATTCTCGATACTGCTCACTGGCCGACTGCAACCGGTGACAATGATATTATATTCCAATACCAGCAATGCATATATCCTGACGTGGCCTCGGTCGGTATCTGCAATGAAATCAGGGATATAGGACTTCAGTATGTTTTCAATAATGCTTATACCGGCGGCGCAGCGACACTGGCAGCCGGCAGGGCAATTAAATTTACTACCTGCAGCGACTATACATCTGTTGATGATGACAACAAAGATAATCTACCGGCTAAATTCTACTTAGCTCAAAACTACCCCAATCCGTTTAACCCGACTACGAACATATCTTATGAATTACCCTCTGATGGCATAGTGAATCTTGAAATATTCGATATTCTCGGGCGCAAAGTGCGAACTTTAGTCGATGAATATCAATCAGCCGGACGCCAGACCATCATCTGGAACAGCCGGGATTCTGACAACAATCCGGTTTCAGCGGGCATCTACTTTTATAGATTGCAGGCAGGGGATAGTCAGATTGTCAAGAAGATGGTTCTGCTGAAGTAGAGCTTATCGTTTAAAAAATGAACATGTAGGGGCGTCCGCCATAAACGGACGCCCCCGGACTGTTGAAAAAGTAATAACTTAAGTTCTGAGAAAATATATGCACCGCGTGTAGGGGCGTATTGCAATGTGCCCCTACGCGTTTGATTATATAAAATTAAATATTGTTTTTACTGTGTTGTCGGATTCCCATACTATCAGTTTAGGCAGGTCGCAGCAAATCGTAACCTGCCGACTGCTTGGTTCTCGATTCCGCTCAACTAAAAACCTGCTCGACTCAATGCCATACTCATTTTGCAACAATTATCATAAAAGCAATAATATAAAGGGCTTGACAGACGATAATAATAAAAATATACTTTGATTTTCAGAGGAGGAATTTTGCCTGAGTATAAAAAAATTGGACTGTTGACATCCGGCGGCGATTCGCCGGGAATGAATCCGTGTATCAGGGCTGTTTTTCACGAAGCTGAAAATCAGGGAATTAAAGTAATCGCTTTCAGACGAGGCTATGCCGGTTTGCTCGATAACGATTGTTTCGAGATGACCTCGAATGATGTAAGTGGTATTATCCAGAGGGGCGGCACAAAATTATTAACCGCGCGCTGTGAGGATTTCAAATATGAGGAAGGCCAGAAAGATGGCATTGCCAACCTCATAAAAAACGACTGTGATGGTTTGGTGGTGATTGGCGGTGATGGTTCTTTTAAAGGCGCTTTTGCTATTGCCGACCGCGGCGTTGATGTAATCGGCATCCCGGCCACTATCGATAACGATATATTCGGCACCGATATGGCTTTAGGCGTTGATACAGCCATGAATAACATCATTGAAGTTGTTGATAAAATAAAGGATACCGCTTCCTCTCATGAACGAACATTTATTATCGAGACAATGGGGCGCGGTTCGGGCTATTTAGCCCTTATGAGCGGTATCGCCACCGGAGCCGAAGCGGTTTTGATTCCGGAAGTAGATTACGATCTTGAAAAAATCGTTATGCGTATTAAAGCACGGTTTAAGCAGGGGAAAATCAGCAATATTATCATCGTTGCTGAGGGCGCGGCAACGGCTTATCATGTTGGCCGGCAATTCTCTAAAATTGCCAATATTATATCTCATATCACAGTCTTGGGACACCTTCAAAGAGGCGGTTCGCCATCCGCATTCGACCGCGTGCTCGGTTCAAGACTCGGCTCGGCAGCTGTTATAAAACTCTTAGAGGGCAACTCAAGCTGTATGGTGGGTATGGTTAAGGGTGAAATTACTGTTAGCTCGTTTGTGGATGTATTTAAAAAGAAGCGAAAACTTGGCTCAAGTGATATTAAATTAGCTGAAATGCTTGGTAAATAGAAAAATAGCTTGCTATAAAGGCAATTGCCCTACTATAAATTGTGATATAATAGCGAATATTTTGATTTAATTCCTTAAGGAGGGAAAATGAGCGTAAAAGTTGGTATTAATGGGTTTGGACGTATTGGGCGTCTGGTGTTCAGGATTGCCATGAAAGAGTCGGATATCGATATTGTTGCCGTAAATGATATTACAGACGCTAAAACCCTGGCGCATCTTCTCAAGTATGATTCGGTACACGGCATTTTGCCGGAAGATATTTCTGCCGGCAATGATGGTTTTAAAGTTGGCGGCAAGACTATAAAGGTTTTTGCCGAACGCGACCCAGCCAAACTTCCTTGGGGCGACCTTGGAGTGCAGGTTGTTTTGGAATGCACCGGTATTTTCCGCACTAAAGAAACTGCCGGCAAGCATATAACCGCCGGCGCTAAAAAAGTTCTGATTTCAGCTCCCGGTAAAGAAATTGACGGCACTTTTGTTAAGGGTGTCAACTGGGATAAATACGATGGCTCGAAACATGATATAGTCTCAATCGGTTCATGCACTACCAATTGCTTGGCGCCAATTGTTAAAGTGCTTCATGATACATTTAAAATCAAACGCGGTTTTATGACAACAATTCACTCTTATACGAATGACCAGCGCATCCTCGATTTGCCACATAGTGATTTACGCCGTGCCAGATCGGCGGCTGTGTCGATGATACCTACGACTACCGGCGCTGCCAAAGCTATATCTGAGGCGATTCCCGAAATGAAAGGCCGGCTTGATGGCTGCTCTATCAGAGTTCCTACTCCGGATGGTTCCATTGTTGATTTAGTGGTCGAAACAGAAAAAAATACATCGGTTGAGGAAGTTAACGCCGCCATGAAAAAAGCCGCTGATGGTCCCATGAAGGGCGTACTTGAATATACTGAAGACCCGATTGTCTCAATTGATGTAGTGGGCAATTCGCATTCATCGGTACTCGATTCGCTATCTACTATGGTTTCCGGCAATATGATTAAGGTATTCTCATGGTATGATAACGAATGGGGATTCTCCTGCCGCATGGTGGATATGATTAAGGAATTGGGAAAATAGCAATAGTTCACGCGTCGTCAGGAATCCTTTCCTGATAAAATTAGTACTCTCATAACAGTAGCAGGGCAGGAGTCTCCGACTCCTGCCTTTTTCGCTGTATAAAAAAAATGCAAATACCTTAAAAAAATACTGGAAATTCCCCTGCATTTTGTTGTAAAATATCAGCGTTATGTTTAGAAAGTTGTTGATAATCATCGCCTGTCTTTGCGCGGCATTTATAGGCTGTTCGGGTGATGATGTTACCAGTTTGGAAACCGGAACCCTGTCCGGTGCTGTTACAGTCGATGGCGAGGGCGTT
Organism: Candidatus Zixiibacteriota bacterium; assembly: GCA_021159005.1. Classification (NCBI taxonomy): domain Bacteria; kingdom Pseudomonadati; phylum Candidatus Zixiibacteriota; species Candidatus Zixiibacteriota bacterium. The sequence continues at coordinate 21,307 of JAGGSN010000001.1, forward strand.
AGCGGTGTTGAGATTGTTGTCAGTTCGTATAATGTAAGCGGTAAAGTAAACTTTACTAAGGCTGAACCATTAGCCAGAATATTTGCTGTTGGCGATTATTCTTTCGAGCTTTATGCCGGTGTCTATCGCGCTGATTACACCTACAGCGGTTTCGGTCAACAATCGCTTAGAACTGCCCGCTATCCTATTATAATCGCCCCTAATGCATCGGCTATTGTCAATGTCGAGCTAAAAGACCCTATACCGCACAGTTTTATTGCTATTAACGGCGATGCGGCTGTTGAATTATCATGGGAAAGCGCTTACGGCGCGGTTCGCTATTATCTGTATAGATCAGTGTTGCCCGATAATGGCTTTGCGATTATTGCTCAGATTGATACATCCGGCGGCACAGTATTCCATACTGACCAGCCGCAGACATTGGGAACATATTATTATAAGGTTACCTCAGTCAACAACGAGGGCATCGAAAGCGGTTATGAGGAAATCAAGCAGGTTGAATTTACCGCCGCCATAAGGCCGCCAACCGGTCTTCGGGCTGTCGATATGGTCGATTATGTGCAATTAAAATGGGATGCCAAACCTCGAGCTGACCAATATCGTATCTACCGTTCAAAAAGCAATGAACAGAACTGGAATTTTATCGATTCAACAACCGCTAATTCTTATGATGATATACCTGCTGACACGGCTATTTATTATTATAGAATCACAGCAGTAATTAACCGATACGGCTCCGAATCAGAGCCTGGCGCATCGGTATCCGTTCATTTCGATAGAGTCTTTGACCCGCCTCAAGGCTTGACTATTATAGACAAAGGCTCCGAACTTTATCTTAACTGGCTGGAATATGAAAATGCTTCATACTACTCGGTATATCGCTCGGTATATCCTGATACCGGTTTCCAGAGATTAAATACTATACCTGATCCGTTTTATTCAGACACTCCAATTGATACTAATACATACTATTTTTATGTTACGGTTACCGGTTATAATGGTCTCGAATCGGCGCCATCTGAGATAGTCAACGCTCATTTTGATAAGGTTTTAGATTATCCCTCCGGATTTACCGCTGTAAACAAAGGCCTTTACGTTGAGCTTAATTGGGATGAAGTTCTCTGGGCAAACGCTTATCGAATATATAGATCTGTTGATGGAGAGGTTTATCATGAGATAGTGCGGCTGATTTCAACCAGCTATAACGATTCGCCGATTGATTCGGGGCTGTATTATTATCGTATTGCTACCGAAACAAGTGCCGGAGTTGTGGGAGAACTATCGTTGCCGGTGTCGGTTGATTTTACAAATAACCTTATGGCTCCAACCAATGTTGTTGCCCAGAATAATGGAACCTCCATAAGGATTTACTGGGATTATGTCGAAGGCGTTGAGGGATATGAGATATACCGATCATTATCAGGCAACAGTTTTGAGCTTGTTGGTTCGACAAATGGCAGTTATTACGATGATGTGCCTAACTTTGAGGGTTCGTATTATTATAAAGTCAGAGCCTTTGATGCAGTCGGTCATTTCTCGCCCTTCTCGAATACCGCTTTTACTTATTTTGATGACAGCCCTATACCGCCTGAAAATGTTATGGCTATCGATTCTATTTACAGAGTGTATATCAGTTGGGAATCAGTTGATACTGACGGCGTATTTTTGGTTTACCGAAGCTCCCAGATGGATGGTTATTATGCCCCAGTTGATACAACATCGGTGTTGATGGCTATTGACTGGCCATCTATAGCCGGGGCGTACTATTATAAAGTAAAAACGGTTATTAATTACGATACAAGCGGTTTCTCCGATTTCGGTTATGTAAGCTTCTCCGGTATCCTTGACACTCCCTATAACATGACTGCTGAAACTGACAGCAATCGCGTTAATCTCGAATGGGATGAAGTTAGCGGGGCTTATTCTTATGAGGTTTTCAGGAAACGAGATGGTGATACTAATTATCAATTGATAGTTGAAGTATTTCAAGGACCTTATTATAGCGAGGAGCTTGAATTTGAGGGGATATACTGGTACAAGGTAAGGGCCTTAACTCAGGGCGGATTAAGGTCGGGATTTTCCAATCCGATTCAGGTTAATATCGAATTCTAAATTATAATTACTTTATACTGATTTCTACTTTTTTATAAACATATAAATATTGGTATGCGAGGACATACACCAGCCACCTTTCGCAAGAGGTATCCCGCATTATTCATAAACTCTACAGGGCAATGCAGCAGTATGCCAATATGTCATTGCCAACCCGCCTAAGGAGGCAGGACATGCATTAACTATTATGATAATTTCAGGAATTTTGTTGACATCAATTATTAATAGTGCTATTATTATTCTAATTAAAGCAGTTGAGGATTCTGCAAAAACAGTATTACGCAATACAAACTTCACAGGAAGTATAATGTTTGAAATGAACAATAAATCTCCTCCCTGTTTGGAATTATTCAAATTTTAATTTCATCCTTTATAATTTCATGCAATATAAGGAGAGAGCATGATAAAAATTACAATTACCATAACAATTAACTTAGAAAGGAGGAAGAGTGATAAATTTTAGAACTCCCACTCTTTTAATAGTGGTATTGATGATAGTTCTGAATGTGGGGGCGGTATCAGCCGCTGGCGGACAACCGAGCAGCGAAGAAGATATGCCTGTTGTTTTTGTTCCCAGTGATGATGTTTTGCGGCTGGATAATGTTATGGCTTTTCCAGGCCAGAATTCGGTAATAGTACCGGTTTATTTTGAGGCATTGCCGGGGCATTCGATAACAGGCTTTGAATTTGAACTGGTTATGCCCTCAAATGGCTTGACCTATGTCGGTTACGATTCGATACATACCGACTGGAACAGCGATAATTTATCGGTTTATCTCGGCGGCAACTATATTGAGGTTCAGGGCTATGATGATATTCTGCCGGATAATGCCGCTCATAATTTAATCAATCTTATTTTCGATATTGACGCGGGCGTTGATTTCGATTCGACTATGAATCTTACTTTTCAAGAAGATATTCATTTTAGCATAGATGGTGATGACGTACAATATGATCCAATTGTTCAAGATGGCTGGATAAAAACAATTCAGGATAGCGTTTATGTACTTCTCGATTCAACAGTAGGATATTCGTATCAGGCTTTTGGCGATGAAGGAAGCATTAAAGACACCATGTATGTCAGGATGCCTATTTATTTGTATGCAAATTACCCCTGCTCCGACTATTCGTTCCAGATATATTACGATACAACATATTTGTCCTGGGCTGGAACAGAATTGAGCGAGGCTTATGATGTCAATGTATGCGAACACGACAGCAGTATGGGTTTATTGACTATTGCCAACATACAACCTGTTAGCATACCCGACTCGATGGAGGTTTTGCTGGTTAAGCTTTTATTCGATGTTAAGGATTTGCATGAGCAATACAACCATGATCTCGATTTTAGCAAACTATCAACTCTTATCCCGTTAAACAACCCTGCGCATCCGCCTTATATAAAAGCTGCCGGGTCAAATCATTATGCCGACTTGATTCCGGGCGTCAATTTCCATGAGGGCTGCGTTTACCTTCCGAAATATAGGGCGCAGTTTGATATTGTCGATGCGCATATTGGTTCCGATGGTCGAGTAACTGTTCCGGTATTATTCAAACCGACATACTGGGCGCAGTATTATAGAACATTTTTAGTCTATAATGTTCTCGATTTACAATTCGAATACATGGATGTAGGCGATGAACCCCTGCCTCAAGATGTTATATGTGTTCTTAGAGATACTACACATAATATGCATACAATTGAGATTACAACGGTCTCTATTCATGAAGAGGAAAAAATTCCTCCGGATGAATTTTCGGAACTTTACTATCTGCATTTTAGAGCGCACGATGAGTTTATGGAAAAACTGGGAAAAACGACTCCTATTTATTTCTCTGATAATCATGACAATATAAGCGAAGTTCGGGATTATTTCCCGCCAGAGGACAACCCGGATGCTCATATTGTTAGAGACAACAGTAATGAACCGCCGTATTTCGTCTCGGATACCGGCTATGTTGAGGTGCCATTAGCTCTTATGAATGTCAAAGATAATGTTGAATGTCAGGGCGATTTCGCTGAAGTTCGAGTTATGGTGGAATGGATTGGGAAAAATAAATTTGATGCTATCGATATAATAGCTTCAACAGAAGGTCCCTTGCTTTTTGAAAAAGAGATGCTTGAGGGCGATTGCAATATTAACTGGGACAACATAGACGTGTTCGACCACGGCCAAACTATTCGCGCTGCTGGCAGTATGAATCCCGGTGATATAAAAGAAGGCATTTTATGCGGCTTTTTAGTCGCTGGCGAACCTACCTATGATATTACGGAGATTAAGTTGGAACGTGTACTTCTTAGTGATTCATACGATGATTATTATGCCGCTTGCGAGGATGGCTGGGTTGAGGCTTGTCGAGGAAGAGAAGGCAAACCAGACCCAATAATAGTTCCGACTCTGCAGCTTTCACAGAATTGCCCAAATCCATTTAATGCCGCCACTAAAATAAATTTCCTTACTATTAACAATGGCTATACCTCAATCGAAATCTACGATATCCTGGGCAGAAAAGTTAAGCGGCTCTTGTCAAAAGAAATGTTGGCAGGCAGTCATAGCATAGTTTGGGATGGCACTAATGATAACGGCGCAATAGTCAGTTCCGGATTTTATTTCTATGTTCTTTCAGCAGATGGCAATAAAAAATCTAAAAAGATGATTCTAATAAAGTGAGCTGATTATGAAACATGATAATAATTTTTCCGGAGTCTTTGGTTTAACAGCAAACATTTTTAATTCTAAATATAAGCGCATGTTGTTTAGTAAAGGAGTTGACATGTTAAAAATAAAAAAAGTTTTTGTAATGGTATTAGCTGCAAGCTTAGTTTTTGGCGCCTCAGCGTCATTTGCAGCTGACAACCTGAATATCGGCGAGGAGAATCCTATCGTATTGGTGCCTTGCGACCATAATTTGTCGATAGCGGATAGTGTTCCGTCTTTTGCCGGGCAAGATTCTATTAATGTCCCAATTATATTTCAGGCAAGCAATAGTGCGGTCAGCATTACACGCATAGAATTTAGCATTTCCATGCCTGACGGTGTAGATTTTAACAGTTTTACGCTTAACTCTTGGGAAGGAGATTACAATATTTACCAATCAGGTAATAATTTTGAGGTACAGTGCTGGAACTATACGCTTGTTTTAGCGCCTAACGAAATTGTACAATTGGTAGATTTTTATTTTGATGTACATTTGAGTGTTGGACCGGATTCGGTTTTACCTTTTGGTTTTGTTGATGATGTTTATTTTTACGAGTCAGGTGATCCGTTAGCCTACGACCCACTAACCTACGATGGCTCAATAAGAACATACAGCGATAGCTGCTGGGTGGATGTTGCCGATAATATTACCGGTTTCTCAAACCAGGCTATGGATGAAAATAAGGATATCTATGTTGAAGTGCCGGTTAACCTGTATACCAAATTCCCCTGCACGTTTTACAGGATTTTACTTTCATATAGACCGAATGGCCTTGAAGAGCCTAATCCCCCGATAGAAGAATGGCCATTGCAATACGTCGGTTACGATACTGCGAACGTTAAATATGGTACTTATGTTGATCATCCTTATGCCCCGGGTTATGGTGATATTTTAGTAATAGCAAAAACCATTATCCCGTACGACACAATATATGCCGATATGCAGATTGATTCGCTTGTCACTCTTTACTTTAAAGTAAACGATTTTCATAATGAATTTAACGCTGATGCTAATTTCGATACTTTGCTTGATGTGATACAAGCTGTAAGTTCTATTTCTAACGAATATAGTTTTTTAGGCACAACACCCGGCAACTATGTATACTTATACGAAAATGAAAATTTCCATGGCGGCTCGGTTTATATTCCCGGATATTCTACTGAACTGCAGATTGGTTTTGTGGATGTTTTTGATACAACAACTGTAGTATCTGTTCCTGTATATGTTAAACCGACAACATCTTTTTACATTCAACATTATGAGACCAAGCTGGAGTACGAGCCGGCTCTATTGACATTGCAGAGTATTACAGTTGGCGATGCGCCGGTTCCACAAAATATACAGTTTACTGACTTAGGCACCTACGACGACTGGAATACTATCGAGGTGATGACATATGACCTGCAGGATGATCAGTATATAGAGCCGGATATTTACGATTGGACTACGATCTATACTCTTAACTTTGCTCCTACCGATTCTTTCCTATCATTAAGTTACGGAAATGCTTATATAATGCCGGCTGAGGGCTGGGGCTGCTACGGCTTAGTGCTCGATTACTTTTCGGTTCCGGGATTTAATAGTATTGTCAGAGACAATTATGACGCAAATTTCTCCTTCCAATTAGGCAGAGTGCATAGGGTAGGGGGGGGCAGGAGCCTTACTGAGCCCATTGAGAGCGTTGATGCTTTAGCCGGAACCGCAGGTACATTATCTGGCGATGATCTTATACCGCATATCTACTGCCTGCATCAGAATTACCCTAATCCGTTTAACGCAACCACAAATATCGAGTTCAGCATTGCCGAACCGGGCTATGTAATCCTCGATATTTATAATATGCTGGGTAAAAAAGTCAGGTCATTAGTATCAGCCGATATGTCAGCTGGAGCGCATCAGGTTATCTGGGATGGAACAAACAATCAAGGAACGGTTGTCAGTTCTGGTTTCTATTTCTACAGTTTGACCTCAGAGAAATTCCAGCAAACAAAGAAAATGCTTTTACTGAAATAATAACTATCGGATGAGCAAAAGATTGTTGACAAAAGGTAATATTGAAAACATTTTTTAACGTCATGGCAATAGTCGGGGCTGGAAAGCTCCGACTATTAAGGGGTTAGAACTTTACCTAAAACTTAATAGCCCCGATTTTCCAGTAAGGGCGGGCTTAGTCAACAGTCTGAGAATGCTGACAAAGCAACAAACCATCTTGCTGCCAATCACTGCTTGGCAGCAAGAATGAAAACCATTATTCGCAGTTGGCATACTCTGTGGACGAAATCGTTTGCTAATAAAGCTGGTACACAAGGATATACATCAGCCGCATTTCGTGAGCAGCATCCAATGCAGACAGACTCGTTTTGTTGCCGGCGGCAGACGTTCCCGTCGGCTCTTTCGTTGTGGTTGGCGTGCATTCCCGTGCATCAACTTTTCGTGAATGTTTGGGAAAGCAATAGTAATAAAACAACCAAAATTCTTTGCATCGTTTCAAAGACCTTCAAATAAGCTATTGAAAATTAAAGTCTTATAAAAACATATTGATTATCTAAGTATAAACAAAGAAATAATGAATAATATTTTAAAAATCAATAATATTTGTTGATTATTAGAAATTATTAATTTACACTTGCAATAATTAAACAAAATATCTAAGGTGATAAGGATATGTCAGAGAAAAAAATAAATGCTCTTAAAAAAAATCGGAATACGCTAATTCAGGGCGGCGGCGAAAAACGAATTGCCAAACAACATGAACTTGGCAAGCTAACCGCCCGCGAACGGCTGGCCCTGCTTTTTGAGGAAGATACTTTTCGTGAATCGCTTCTTTATATGAAGCATCGCTGTACTCAATTCGGCATGATGAGCAAGGAATTCCCTGGCGAGGGAGTTGTAACCGGTCACGGCATTGTCGATGGCCGTCCTGTTTACGTTGCCAGTCAGGATTTCACGGTTGCCGGCGGCTCTGTCGGCGAAGCTACCGCCAATAAAATCAAGGAAGCTATGGATGCGGCGATGAAAACCGGCGACCCCTTCATTTTCATCAATGACAGCGGCGGTGCTCGTATTCAGGAGGGTGTTGACGCGCTTTCCGGCTATGGCGGGATATTTTATCGTAATGTGCTATTATCCGGAGTTGTGCCGCAAATAAGCATTATTGCCGGGCCCTGCGCTGGCGGTGCAGCTTATTCTCCGGCATTGACTGATTTTATTATCCAAATCCGTCATGAGGGACAGATGTATATCACCGGTCCTTTGGTAATAAAGCAGGTAACCGGTGAGGAAATAACCGCCGAACAGCTTGGCGGAGTGGAAAGTCATGCTCATTATTCGGGAGTTGTGCATTTTATCGCCGAGAATGATGAGGATTCAATAAATATCGCCAAAAAACTGCTCTCATTCCTGCCCAGCAACAATACCGAAGACCCGCCATTTTTCCCGGAGTTTCACGATGAGGAAATCATTCCCGATGAATCATTAAACAGCATTGTTCCCGATGATCCCAGCGAACCCTATGATATGCATGAGATAATCCTGCGTATTGTCGATAATGCCGATTTCATGGAAATCCAGGAGCATTTTGCGGATAATATAATTATCGGTTTTGGACGGCTTACCGGCCATACTGTCGGCATAGTTGCCAATCAACCTATGAAAAAAGCCGGCGTACTGGATATCGATTCATCGGTTAAGGCAGCCCGTTTTATCAGATTCTGTAATGCTTTTAATATCCCAATCTTAACTTTTGTCGATGTTCCCGGATTTATGCCGGGTGTACAGCAGGAATACAGCGGGATAATCCGTCACGGTGCCAAAATGCTTTTTGCTTATGGCGCGGCAACTGTCCCGAAAATTACGACTGTAATACGTAAAGCTTACGGCGGCGCATTCTTGGCAATGTGCGCCAAAAGCATGGGCGCTGATACTATCTGCGCCTGGCCATCAGCCGAAATTGCGGTTATGGGTGCAGAGGGAGCTGTCAATGTGCTTTACCGTGAAGAAATAAAGGATGCTGAAAAACCGGAAAATGAACGCGCTGAGAAAATCAAGGAATATAAGGAAATATTTGCCAATCCGTATGTAGCGGCGGCTCATGGGCTAATTGATGATGTTCTTGAACCGGCTGAGACAAGGCAATATATTGCGGCGGTTTTAGATGTATTAAAAGCTAAGCGGGAATTGCGTCCCCAGAAAAAACACGGGCTAATCCCCCTTTAAAACAAAAGGCATATTATGCAGGAAACGCTTGGATTTACTATTAAATTCTCAATCGTTGGGATACTTATTGTTTTTTCCGCCTTAACGTTTATATCGATAATTGTATCTCTTCTAAAACGAACTGATGACCGTTGGCAGGCTCATGAACTGTCTCAACAGGAAGCAACGGCTTCAGAGGGGGAAGCTAATATTGACATTTTGACGTTAGTTATTATTTCAGCCGCCGCCGCTACGGTTTTGCAGGGAAGGTATTATGTCCGAAAGATAAGACGCATACGCCGTTTGGGCGCCAAGCCGGGTTCCTGGACTGTACAAGGCAGATCTATATTGCTTGGCTCGCATTTAGTGTCTAAGAAAAAATAAAGGTTTTATAATAATGATTTCAGGAGATATACAATGAAGCTCAAAATAACAGTTCATGGCGTTGCCTATGAGGTGGAGGTTGAAGTTTTAGATGCTGGCGAGGGTTTTTCCTCTGTATCAAGTTTGCCCAAGTTTCAACCGCGAGTGCAAGCGGCTAATTCAGGTGGAGCTGCTGCTGCTGTTGTGCCGCCGCCTGCAGCAAGTCCTCAATCATCACAGGGTTCTGTAAGTGGTTCGGTTGCCTCCCCGATTGCAGGAACGGTAATTGAAATAAAATGCAAACCGGGCGATTCAGTTACAGAGGGACAGGTACTGTTGATAATTGAGGCGATGAAAATGAAAACATCTATCGCTGCGCCCACATCCGGCAAGGTTAAAGCTGTTCCCGTATCAGCGGGAGATTCGGTTCGTGAAAGTCAAATCCTTGTGGAATTCGAATAGCGACCGCGCTATTTCCGGGAGCAATTAATGGAAATATTGTTAAACTTTGTCCAATCCGGGGCTGTTGGGAATATTACATACGGCAATTGCATTATGCTCGTAGTTGGGTGTATATTCATCTATCTTGGCATAGCCAAAGATTATGAGCCTTTGCTTTTAGTGCCCATTGGCTTCGGCATTCTAATTGGCAATATACCTTTTGCGCCGGGCTTAAAACTCGGTATCTACGAACAGGGAAGCGTTCTCTCGATACTTTATCAGGGTGTAACCCAGGGATGGTATCCGCCGCTGATATTTCTTGGGATAGGCGCAATGACAGATTTTTCCTGTATGCTGGCTAATCCTCGCTTGATTTTATTGGGCGCTGCCGCCCAGGCTGGCATATTTCTAACCTTCCTTGGGGCAATATTGCTTGGTTTTGCCTATAAGGAAGCCGCCGCTATCGGCATCATAGGCGGCGCGGATGGTCCCACTGCCATATTTCTATCATCAAAAATGGCGCCGCATCTGCTGGGAGCAATAGCGGTTTCGGCATATTCATACATGGCGCTGGTGCCGGTGATTCAGCCGCCAATTATAAAACTTCTAACTACAAAAAAAGAACGGCTCATACGTATGAAGCCATCAAAACCGGTGAGCAAACGGCTCAGGATAATATTTCCGATAGCGGCTTTTATTATTACCGGTTTTATAGCGCCCGGTTCAATCAATCTGCTTGGCTTTTTGTTTTTTGGCAATCTGCTTAAGGAATGCGGCGTAACAGAACGATTAGCTAATACAGCCCGCAGCGCTTTTATTGATATTGTTACGATTTTACTGGGCCTAACAGTTGGCGCCTCTACTGATGCCAGTCGATTTATTACTCCGGCATCAATCAAAATTTTTATGCTTGGAGCCGCATCTTTCGCTGTCGCTACCGCCTCTGGTGTTTTATTTGCCAAAATTATGAACTTAATATCGAAAAATAAGATTAATCCTATTATAGGAGCCGCCGGTGTTTCAGCGGTACCCGACTCAGCCCGGGTATGCCAGATGGTAGGTGCGCGCGAGGACCCAAACAACTTTCTTATCATGCATGCGATGGCGCCCAATGTCGCCGGCGTAATCGGTTCGGCTGTGGCCGCTGGAGTTTTATTGGCAACATTCTAATCGGGACTTTGCGATTGAATAAATGAAGATATTAAGATAATTGCAGCGAATTTGAATCGCCAAATTTTTTTTAGTTGCAATTTACCTAACCCGGATTATTCGCAAAAAATGACAGATTGGCATATTGTTGCTTTGCTCTATAGGGTTTATGAATAATATGGGTTGATAATATAATAATACTGAAGTAAATTAACATATTGACAATTACTTTTAGATAATATTAATAATACTGTAAACATTCAATTGAGTATGACGATATTGATTTTGTAAGCTCTATTTGTCAGCTATAAAGCACAAAACTGAGTGGCTTTAAAATAAGTAGAATAGAGTTACTAATTGAAAAAATACATATTGTGAGTACCATGCAACAAGTAGAAAAATTAAATACTAGTAAAATTCAGAGCATTGTGGATAAGGTTCATGATCTCCCTACTCCGCCCATAGTATTTACTCAGATTATTAAGGCTATTAATGACCCTAATACACCAATTGAAAAACTTGCTAAGATAATTTCTGAGGATCCGGCAATTACAGCTAAAATCCTGAAACTTACCAATTCGGCATTTTACGGAATTCCCAAAACAGTTGCCAATATCAATGAGGCTATCAAGATAATTGGTCTGGAGGCAGTAAAATCATTAGTAGTTTCAACTTCGGTATTTGGAATGTTTTCAAAAAATAAAAATATTTGTAATGATTATTTAGAGAGTTTCTGGAGACATTCATTATTAACAGGGTTTATGGCTAAAATATTAGTTAGCATTATTAAGGTCGATACTTTTGAGGAAGCCGAGATGTCATTTTTAGCAGGTCTCTTGCATGATATCGGAAAGCTGATAATCGCAATAAATATGGAAAAAGAGTACGCGGAAATTGAATCAATAATGACTAATGATAAGAGTCTTACGGCTGCAGATGCCGAAACCAAGGTATTAGAATTTACTCATGCTGATATTGGCGAATATCTTTTAAATGAATGGAATATACCGGATCAAGTTGGTAATTCAGTACTTTATCATCATGATAGCCGTATTGTTGAAACACAGCCGAAAGTTGCTCTTATCCATATTGCCGATTATCTGTCTCATGAAATGGAAGTTGTTGATGGTTGTCCCCAGAATTATTTGCCGCCTTCAGAAAAAACATGGAATTTATTGGGTTTGGATTCCCATAGACAGGCTGATTTTATAAGCCTATTACGTGAACAATACAATAAAGCAGAAACTTTTATGGAGATGACTCAGGGCATAGATTAATTTAGTGTATTGACTATACAGAAACGCTATTTACGACACCTGCCGGATAAAAACCTGGTGAAAAAATTCCTGAAAATATAAACTTGACAGCAACATATTTTCGTATATATTGACTTGGTCTTGGTCCCCATCGTCTAGCCCGGTTAGGACACTGCCCTTTCACGGCGGCAACAGGGGTTCGAATCCCCTTGGGGACGCTTTTTTGCTTCCCTTGTAAACCAATGACTTGTAACGATATTTAGCTGAATATTAGAGACGTGTGGGTTTTCTCGTGTCAAGTATCCTTGTATAATTATCAATAACTTACAACATATACTGCAACAATTTTGCCACAGTATTTCTACTGAAAATCCAGCTTATTTACTTCTTGTTTGTAAATGTTTAGAGACAGATGAGAGAATATCATTTCAAATTTTATTTAAATCAACTTAAGCTGCAAAACTAAAACCTGAAGTGTGAAACTACCTGCGAAATTATCCAAACTTGAACACCAATAGCAGTCATTGCTACGCCTCAGGCGGACGGTAGCTGCCGGGCAGTGGTGGTTAATTAAATACTTAGGAAAAATCAATTATTATTAAATATTATTTGCAAAAATCATAATATGATAGTATGAAAATAATAACAACCGATAAGGATAATTATTTTGATGAGGTGTTTAAATAACTTCATATTTACCAAATTAAATTTTAATTATTTAATCAAGGAGGTTAAATGAAAATAGTTGGCTACATGGGTGGAACAAACTCCGAAGTCATGACTAACCTTTTGCTTGAAGGTTATGAGACATTGCCGCTCTCGAACGGTTGGGATAACCATGGAAAATACCTGGCACATATTAACCGGAACGATAACATCTCACTGGTAGTTGGTTACCTTCACAAATTTATACCGGTTGCCAAAGAGTACAGTATTGGTGATATGCTGTCATCGCTAAAAATTTATAAGATACCTGTTGTTTTTATAATTCCCAAGTCCAAGCAAGCAAAAGCGAAAAAACTGCTATCCAGTAAAGGTGTTAGCTACAAATTTGCCGACCCATCTGAGATATCAGAGGTTGTTTTAAGCATGTTGAAACCTAAACGTAAGGCGAAGAAAAAAACTGGCAGAAAATAGAAAGCTCGTTAAGAGTATTCTAACATTAAGTAAATACTATAACCCCTTGCCGAAAAATTGTTTGCTTGGCAAAGGGTTTGTTAATTGTATCAGAATTACTTCCTTCCTTAAATCCCATTAATATCAATATTAATAATTCCGAATGATTTATAGCAGTTGTAGGTCTGACTGTAGGCTCGTCTGAGTTTTCCGCCTAAAGCAGGCCGCGGCAGGGGAGAAACCCAACGCCTTACTATAGCAATTTAGCGGGCAGTTAATTTCAATTTAAAATCAATAATAATGAGTTTATAGCAGAATTTTTTCTTGACTGTTATTTTAAGATGTGTATTTTATGGCGATTTGTGAAATTTTGAGTAAGCTAAGGATTGAGCAATTCGATCTTTGAAAAAACAGGTTTATGGTTAACTGAAAGCTGCATTTTCTTTTCAGGAAATCGGAAAATGCAAGGAGACTTAGATGTCCAACAAAGTCAATATTTTCATGGAAAAGATAATCGCCAAGAATCCTGCTGAAAAAGAATATCATCAGGCAGTACGAGAGGTGGTAGAATCTTTAGTGCCGGTGCTTGAAAGGCATCCAATTTATACTGAAATGAAAGTTCTGGAAAGAATTTGCGAACCGGAGCGGGTTCTAATGTTTCGGATTCCCTGGCTGGATGATAATCAGCAGGTTCAGGTAAACCGTGGTTTCCGGGTAGAGTTCAACAGCGCTATAGGACCCTATAAAGGCGGCTTGCGTTTTCATCCCACAGTTAACCTTGGCATATTGAAGTTTCTCGGGTTTGAACAGGTTTTCAAAAACAGCCTTACCACTCTGCCTATGGGTGGCGGTAAAGGCGGCTCTGATTTTGATCCTAAAGGGAAATCAGACAACGAAGTTATGAAATTCTGCCAGGCATTTATGAGCGAACTGTTCCGCCACATCGGACCTAATACCGATGTGCCTGCCGGTGATATTGGCGTCGGCGGACGTGAAATCGGCTATTTATTCGGTCAGTATAAAAAGCTTCGCAATGCATTCGAGGGCGTTTTAACTGGTAAGGGTTTGAACTGGGGCGGCAGTTTGATTTGTCCGGAAGCCACTGGTTATGGAGCCGTGTATTTCGCTGAAGAAATGTTAAAAACAAAAGGTGAATCTTTCGAGGGTAAGAAAGTGTCTGTCTCCGGCTCCGGTAATGTTGCCCAATACGCCACCCAGAAAGTTAATCAGCTTGGCGGCAAGGTAGTTACTTTATCTGATTCAAGCGGCTATATTGTCGATAATGATGGCATTTCCGGTGAAAAGTGGGATTTTGTTATGGAGCTTAAGAATGTTAAGCGCGGCCGTATAAAAGAATATGCTGACAAATTTGGCTGTGAGTACCATGAAGGCAGAGGCATCTGGAATGTGCCTGTTGATGTTGCCTTACCATGCGCTACCCAAAACGAGCTTAATGGCGATGATGCGAAAATATTAGTAGATAATGGCTGCAAATGCGTTTCTGAGGGCGCCAATATGCCGTCAACGCCTGAGGCTGCTAATGTCTTTATCGGCAAGAAGATTCTTTATGGCCCGGGCAAAGCCGCCAATGCTGGTGGTGTGGCAGTTTCCGGTTTGGAGATGTCTCAAAACAGTTTGCGTCTTAGCTGGACCCGTGAAGAAGTCGATGAGCGTTTACATGGAATTATGCACAGTATCCATAAGGCTTCCGTAGAGACCGCTGAGGAATATGGCACTCCCGGCAACTATGTCAATGGCGCTAATATTGCCGGTTTTTTGAAAGTTGCCGATACCATGCTGGATCAAGGTCTGGTCTAATATAAGGATTAACTAAGATTAAATCTTGGCTATTTGTTGCTTAAGGGGCGTTCGCTATGGGCGGGTACTCCTTCGCATTACTTTCATGTAAAACTTTAACAATTTCAAAGAAACTCCAATTAAATAACCACTTATAAATAGCCAACCGAACATTCGGCCGCATATAATTTTAAATAGATTCTATTATTTTTAATATTTTTATAAAAAAAGACTTGACACATTAAAGCTACGGGATTATACTGCGATATATAATATGACCAAAGGTCATAAATAAGACGGACGTTTAATCCGTCTCGTCGCCTGAAACCTAAGGAGCTTTTAATGGGAACTGCGGAAAGAAGAGAAAGAGAAAAAAAGAAAAGATCTAATGATATTCTGGATGCGGCTGAAAAAATATTTTTCGCAAAAGGAATCAGCAATGCCACTATGGATGATGTCGCCGAACAGGCGGAATTAAGCAAGGGAACGCTTTATCTTTATTTCAAGAGCAAGGAAGATTTATACTTAGGGATAAATCTGCGCGCCTTAAAAATAATTCAGGAAATGTTTAAAAATACGCTAACAGAAAAAATGACAGGGATTGAAAAAACTGTGGCTATTGGCCGAGCGTACTACAAATTTTACCAGACATATCCTGACTATTTTAATGCTTTAATACATTTCGAAGCCTTGGGAATTGATGTAAGCGATGGAGATTCTTTAGCTTTGCAGTGTATGAAAACAGGCAGCAGGGCTTTAGAAATTCTTTCTGATTCTATCGGGGAGGGTATTCAAGATGGCTCAATTCGGCCAGACCTTGATCCGGTAAAAACTGCCTATCTTTTATGGGCGCAGACTAATGGCGTAATTCAAATAATTATTAATAAAAGGAAATTTATTGAAGCATTTGAAAATTTCAATCCCGAGGAACTCATTACAGAGTTTTTCAAGCTATCAAATTATGCATTAAGGCCAAATGCTTAAAAGCAGGCAGATAATTAGAAAAAAGGAAATAAATTATGACAGCATATTATTTAAAAATTTTGGAGGCATATAATGATTAAAAGTATTTTTGCTGTTTTTATGCTTCTATTGCCAATCTCCGCTTACGGTACTGATGATATTCTTAATAAATTCATCGATGAAGCTATTGAAAACAATTTAGCTTTAAAACAGCAGGATTTTTCATTGCAAAAGAGCTTAGCGGCCTTACATGAGGCGCGCGGACTGTTTCTGCCCTCAATAGATGTTATAGCGCGGTATTCGAAAGCCGGAGGCGGCAGATCTATCGATTTTCCGATTGGCGATATTATCAATCCGATTCATCAGTCATTAAATCAGATTCTTCAAGAAGCGCGTTTCCCGGGCGATTTGGAGAATATCAATTCGCCTTTCATGCTGGAAAAGGAGCATGACACAAAAATCCAAATTACTCAACCCGTTTTTCAACCATTGATTTACTATAATTATAAAATAAAATCCAATTTATGCGATATTGAGAAATTATCAAAAAAAGCTTTTACCCGTCAACTGGCGGCGGATGTTAAGACCGCCTATTTCAACTACTTAAAAACAGTTCAAGTTGTTCAATTATATGAAAAAACAGAGGCTTTACTAAATGAAAATCTGCGAGTATGTGAGAAACTGTTTGAAAATCAGAAAGTTACCAAAGAGGCGGTTTTTAGGGCAAAAGCTGAGCTGAGCGAACTCGAACAAGGAAAATCAGAGGCAATTAAGAACAGGGATATGGCGGCGGCATACTTCAATTTTTTGCTTAACCGCCCGTTGAATAACGCCATTGAAATTATCAGTTCGGATCAATTGTCCGCAGATAATAAGCCGGAATTTACAAAGGCTGAATCGCTTGCTGTTGCAAATCGGGATGAGATAAAGCAGATGCAGACGGCCATCAAGGCGGCTAATAACGGCGCGAAATTGTCTAAAACGAAATTTCTGCCCGGCGTATCTTTTATTTTTGACTACGGCTTTCAGGGAGAAGAATACAGTTTCACTTCCGATGATGATTTCTGGATGGCTTCTATGGTTCTGCAATGGAATTTATTCAACGGACTTCAGGATAAATCAAAAGTCAATCAGTGTCAGGCGGAGAAAAGGAAATTGCAGGCACAATTAAAGGAGCTTGAGATACAGGTAATGCTGGAGGTTCGCAATGCCTATCTTAATATGGATGCGGCAAATAAAAGCATCATCGCCGCCAACGACAGGCAAAACAGCGCCCGAAAATCATTTGAAATTGTAAACAAAAAATTTCAGCAAGGCATGTCTCCGCAAATTGAGTTTTTGGATGCTCGGTCGGCAATGACCCGCGCTGAAATCAGTTATATCATTGTGCAATATGATTACCATATTCGCTATGCGGAATTGGAAAAAGCCTTAGCGCTTTATCCGGTGGATTAAATTGTGAGGAATAATAGATGTTTTTAAAATCATCAGCAGATAAAGGGCAAATTATGAAAAAGATAAAAGTAATCCAATTGATACTTTTGATAATTGTCGGCGCTGTTATTTATCAAGGATGCAGCTCGCAAAACGATGAAATTAAGATAAACGATGCTATCCCTGTTAAAACCAAAAATATCGCCCTTGAGGAAATTTCCATTCCCATTCATACCAGCGGGAAACTGCATTCTACGGCTGAGATAAAACTGTCATTTAAAGTTGGCGGCATTATCGACAATATATATGTTAATGAGGGACAGGCGGTAAAAAAGGGGCAATTGTTAGCGCGGTTAAAGCTGGATGAAATTAATGCTCAGGCTGTTCGCGCGCGAAGCGGCTTCGAGAAAGCGCAGCGCGACTATCAACGTGCAAAAAATCTATATGCCGACAGCGTGGCTACTTTAGAACAGATTGAAGATGCTGAGACTGGTCTTGATATTGCCCGGTCAAATTTGAAAATCGCCGAGTTCAATCTTAAGCATGCCGCGATTTATGCTCCGACTAAGGGGAAGATATTGAAGCGGTTCCCGGAGCAAAGTGAAATGGCTGCTCCGGGTAATCCTGTTTTTATCTTCGGTTCAAGCAATAAAGAATGGATTGCGCGCGCCGGAGTTATCGACAGTGATATCATCAGATTGAAAATAGGCGACTCCGCCAGCGTCTCTTTCGATGCTTATCCTGAGATAAGTTTCCCGGCTCGGGTTGCCGAAATCGCAGAATCGGCAGACCCTCTGAACGGAACTTATGAAGTTGAATTGACCGTTTCCCCGAATAAAAACAAGCTCGTT
Source organism: Candidatus Zixiibacteriota bacterium (assembly GCA_021159005.1). NCBI lineage: Bacteria > Pseudomonadati > Candidatus Zixiibacteriota > Candidatus Zixiibacteriota bacterium. Next base: position 39,683 of record JAGGSN010000001.1, read on the forward strand.
TCAGGTTTCACCGCTAAGATTGACATCTTTCCGGCAAAAAAACAGCCCTGCTATATTATACCTGCTGAAGCTCTCGTTGAGGCTGATGCAAATGAAGGATATATTTATGTTATAAACACATCGAATAATACTGCTAAAAAAGTTAATGTAAAAATCGGTTATATATTCGATGACGGAATCGCTATTGCATCCGGTCTGACAGATATACAAGCGGTTATTGCCAGCGGCGCTTCCTACTTGACGGATGGTTCTGCTATTAAAATAGTAAATTGAAATTAACCTGAATATAAACAGGGTGAAATAATAATGCGAATACCAAAATTGGCAATAGAAAATCATCAGTTCACTATAATGGTTGTAATCCTGCTCGTGCTGTCCGGGTTGGCATCGTTATTCACAATGCCGCGTTCGGAGGACCCCCAGGTATCTCCATCGGGAAGCAGCGTGATAGTGATATTTCCGGGAGCAAATCCTGCGGATATGGAGGAATTGATTGCTAATCCCATTGAGGAAGTAATCAATGAACTGGAGGATATTAAAAGGCTTACATCCGTTTCCGAAGATGGACTGGTAATTGTAGCCGTCGAATTTGAATCAGGAAGCAATTCTGATGATAAATATTCGGATGTAGTCCAGAAAGTAAACAGCATACGAAGCAAGCTTCCTGAAGAGATAGCCAGTTTGGAAATCCAGAAATGGACAATTTCCGATGTTTGCATCCTTCAAACAGCCATTATTTCGGATTCAGCCAGCTACCGAGAACTGGAATATGAAGCAGAACGGCTGGAGAAGACATTAGAAAAGGTTCCCGGTATAAAATATATTAAAACCTGGGCTTTCCCTCAGCAGGAAATTCGCGTATCGGTAGATTTGGAGAAATTAGCCCAGTATCGTCTTTCCTTAGAACAAGTGATTGGAGCTATCCAAAGCGTCAATGCCAACATCCCGGGCGGCAGCATCGATATCGGAATGCGAAAGTTTACTGTTCAAACAAGCGGCTCTTATCAGTCAATAGCAGATATCCGGAATACTATCGTCCATTCGTTAAACGGCAAGATTGTTTATTTGAAAGATATAGCGGATGTTGAATCATCTTATGAAGACAATAATTATTTTGCCAGAGTAAGCGGAAAACGAGCGGTTTTCGTTACGGCAAGTCAGAAAGAGGGCACAAATATTTTTGATGTTGCCGGCGGCTTAAAAGAAAAACTTACCAAATTCGAAAAACAATTGCCGCAGTCTATGCATCTCTATAATGTCTTCGACCAATCCCAAAGCGTATCCCATAGGGTTTACGGATTTTTCTCGAATTTACTGCAGGGACTCTTATTAGTCGGCTTAGTGGTGTTTTTGGCAGTGAGTGTGCGCGCCACAATTATCGTTATCTTGGTCATTCCTCTTTCTATCCTGATTGGTTTGGGGTTTGTTGATATAAGTAATTACGGACTCGAACAAATGTCCATCGCCGGTTTGGTTATCGCTTTGGGTTTACTGGTAGATAACGCTATTGTGGTAACAGAGAATATATCCCGCTTCATGAAAATGGGGCATAGCCCGAAAGAAGCGGCAATTAAGGGAACCAAACAGATAGGGTGGGCGGTAGTCAGTTCAACTGTCACAACAATCCTTGCATTTGTGCCGATAATCATGATGCAGAATATTACCGGAGATTTCATACGCAGTATGCCGGTTACTGTCGTTTACACGCTTGCGGCATCGTTGTTGTTATCTCTTACTCTAACGCCGTATCTATCCAGCAAGTTTATTAAAGTGGGCGACGATTTTAAGGAAAGCCGTATTCGGCAATCATTAAATAGCTTTATCGAAAAGTATTATCGGAAAAGCTTAAACCGGGCTTTAAGTCGTCCCAAGATGGCTGTTGTTGCAGCTTTGCTTATATTTTTATGTAGTTTAGCGCTATTCCCGGTTGTCGGAGTAAGCTTCTTTCCTAAGGCTGAAAAACCTCAGTTTATCATTAATATAGAAACGCCTAAAGGAACCAGTATTGATAAAACGGATCAAGTCGCTCAATATGTCGAATCGGCGCTGGCAAGGCGTGATGAAGTCAAACATTATGCAGTCAACATAGGGCACGGAAACCCAAGGATTTACTATAATGTGATGTCTAAGAGAGAACAGAGCAACTACTCCCAGGTTTATGTCGAGTTGAAAGAAAACGATATGCAGGTTCTTAGTGATATTACAGCTGAACTTCGCAGAGAATTTTCAGATTTCCCCGGCGCCAAAATTGAGGTAAAGGAATTTGAACAGGGTCCGCCTGTTGAAGCCCCTATTGCCATTAAGATAATAGGGAAGAACCTTGATATACTGAAAAATATTGCCCGTGATGTTGAACGGATGATAGCCGATGCACCCGGCACGATAAACATTGATAATCCCATGAATACATCAAAAACGGATTTGCATGTTAATATCAATCGGGCTAAAGCGGCGATGCTGGGGATTCCTTTGGTAAATATCGATAGAACTGTGCGCGCCAGTATTGCCGGTTTGTCTGTTTCGCAATACCGCGATGCGCGGGGTAAAGAATATGATATTGTTGTTCGACTGCCTTTTTCAGATAAGCCAACCGTATCTGATTTTGATAAGATTTATGTATCATCGCAGACAGGCGCTCAGGTTCCGCTGAAACAAATTGCCGCCATCGAATTCAAATCAACTCCACTGACAATCAATCATTTTAATCTCGAACGGAATGTTGCCTTAACGGCAGATGTTATGGGAAATATCTCCGTAGATAAAACAACTAAACAGATCATCGAAAAGCTAAAAAAATACAATTTGCCGCTAGGGTATCGATACTATATCGGCGGTGAAATAGAAAGCCGTGAGGAATCTTTCGGCGGGATGGCAAAGGCGGTGATTATTGCCTTAGCTGCAATATTTGCTGTGTTGGTTCTTCAGTTTCGATCTTTCTCGCAGCCGCTGATTGTCTTTTCAGCCATACCTTTAGCGATTATAGGTTCTGTCGCCGCCCTGTTTATTACCGGCAACAATTTTTCATTTACTGCCTTTGTAGGTATAACCAGTCTGGTGGGCATCGTAATAAATAACTCTATTATTTTAGTGGATTATACAAACCAACTGCGAAAAGACGGCAAACCACTGATTACTGCCCTAAAAGAGGCAGGAGAAATACGCTTTATTCCGATAATTCTAACCACTGCCACAACTGTTGGAGGTTTATTGCCTCTAACTCTGCGCGGCGGAACAATGTGGGCGCCGATGGGCTGGACTATCATTGGCGGTCTAATAGCATCGACATTTCTAACTTTAATATTTGTGCCGGTCTTATATAAAATATTCACACCAAATGCTGCTGCAAACAGTAAATGAAAGAGACGCAGGGATAATATAGCAATGTAAGTAAAATGTGTTGTTTTGATTATTAATATAATCACTTAATAGTCGGGGCTTTCCAGCCTCGACTATTTCCATGGTGTCGAAATAAATTTCAATATTACCTTTTGTCAACAAACTAAGGATGTATGCAATACGCCCTTACGCTTTGATGTATATCAAGTTAATTTTATTGTTAAAAAATCAACTGCAAAATCGGGATTTAACTTTTTGGGGAAGTCCCTGCAGTTATACTATTGACAAAAAATCATAACCGCATATATTATCTATGATTATAAAAAAATACTTGACAGTTTTTAAAAATAGTTTATATTTAATCATGATTTGTCACTAATAGTGGTTACAATAAATGAAGTTTGATGATATTAAATACAAGATGCTGGAATTAGGCTTGACCGACTATGAGTCTAAGGGCTATTTATCAATGCTTCGAAAGCATGATTTTACCGCTACCGAACTTTCGAGAATCTCCGGAATTCCCAGAACTCGAGTCTATGAAATAGTACAGAAATTGGTTCTGAAAGGATTATGTGTTGAAATCTTAGGCGGTATAAAAAAATATAAGGCTATTGCGCCCGAGATAGCTCTATCCAGATTGATAGAATACCAGAAAGCGGATTTTATTATTAAGGAAAACCTGGCAAAATCGATAACCTCAGTCCTGCAGAATGAATTTAAGAAAAACTCCAATAATAATGATCCATTAGATTATATCGAATTATTAAAAGACCCCAAACAGGTAGCGCAAAGGTTTATGGGTTTGGTAGAAACGGCCGAGAAAGAAATCCTGGCATTTGTCAAACCGCCATTTTCCAACCCGAAAAAGAAATTGGAAAAACAGACTTCCAAGGGAGTTGAAGCTATTGATAGAAATGTTACCTGTAAAGCGTTGTATGAAATAAGCAAAGACAAACAAGAGATTGAATGGCAATATAATCAAATAGATATTGCCGCAAAAGCGGGCGAATATTCACGTGTTATTGAGAGCTTGCCCCTAAAGCTTTCTATTTTTGATGAAAGCAAGGTAATATTTGCTATGGAAGATTATCATCCTTCTGAAAGCCGTCAAACCTCGCTGGTTATAGAACATCAAGCTTTGGCTAAAAGCTTAAAGATCCTTTTTGAAACGTTATGGGAAAAAGGAAGGGATTATAAAGAATTGTTGAAACTTATATAGTTAATGATAAAGTGTTTTGAGGTGTTTTAAGTTTAAAAGATATTTTAACGAGGTGTATTATGAATAAGCGATTATTAATTGCCATAGTTCTGCTTGTTTGTTCGAGTTCAGTATTATTTGGACAGGCCAACTATGGTTTCGAATTAATCAGCCGCGCTGTTCCCGGAGAATCGGAAACGGTTTTTGCGGTTGATAACCTTTGCTATGTTGGTGCAGGGAATACCCTGCAAATACTTGATGTAACCGATCCGGCATCGCCTATTTTGCAGGGTCAGTTTGCGCTTCGGACTCTGATTGAGGATGTTTACATAAAAGATGGTTTGGCTTACATCGCTAATGATGATGACGGCTTGATAATTGCAGATATAAACTTACCTTCTCAAACCGAAATCCTTAGCCGGATGCAATTCTCTGACGGCGCTTTTGGTATATATGTAGATGGTAATTATGCTTATGTTACCGCTGTAAATGCGGGGTTTAATATAGTTGATATTTCCGACCCTTATCACCCTGCTTTAAGAAGTACCTTCATGGTAGATTGGGCGGCGCTCAATGTTGATGTGCAGGATTCTATTGCCTGTATAGCCTGCGGTTATGGCGGGCTTTACATTATGAATATATCCGACCCCGAATTTCCATATCAGACAGGGTTGATAGATACGCATAACACCTGGGCTTATGATGTTAAAATCGAGGGCGATTATGCCTATATGGCTTATTCTCTATATGACGGCGGCGGCGGACTTAAAGTAGTTAATATCTCGAACCCTTATGTTCCTTATGTTGAAGGGGATTATTCAGCTGGAACCGAAATAAGACGAATTGATTATTCCACCGAGTGTGTGTTTGCCGCTTCCAGATTTGGCGGCATGACAGTTATTGATGTCGCTGACCCGGGCAACCCTCATCCGATTGGCGGCTATCCTCATGCATATGCCAAAAATATTGCCTATTGTAATGATAATATATTTCTTTCTTGCGGTGAAGACGGACTTATGATTTTCAATGCTCCTGATTTGCATTTTCCAACTCTTGTGTGCGAATATCCTACATTCAGCTCCTGCTATGATGTGACTGCAGCCGGGGATTATGTCTATGTGTCTGAAAAACCATCGGGATTAATAGCTATCGATATATCAAATCCAACTACGCCGATGGTTACTTACAGCCATAATTTCTATTTTGAAGATGGCGAATACGGCGGCATCTCGCCATCGGTAAGTGTTGTTGATGACAAATTATATATTCCCAGTTACAGAGACTATTTAGGCGGCGACCACGATTTCCGAGTTTACGGCTTGGAAAACCCTGCTCAACCTGAGTCTCTCGGAATTTATAACGATTTGAATATGGGACCCAGGGGGCATGTTGTTATAGATGATATCGCTTATTTGGGAAACAGCGGTACTTTAAAAATTCTGGATGTTAGAAACCCTGACAACATAGAACTTATTAACTCTTTTTACGGCGATTGGGATTCTGCCTATCGTATGGAGATGGTCGGCGATACTATGTATCTTGCCACAATGGAAACCGGTTTGTGTATACTTGATATTTCTAATAGCGGCTGGCCTGTGGAAATCGGCGGATTCGAAACCGAAGGCGAAGCATTTGCCGCGGCTTACTATGACAATCATGTCTATTTAGCCGATTGGGATCAGTGTTTGAGAATAATAAATGTGGAAAACCCGGAAGCCCCGTATGAGGTTGGCAGCTATGGCGTTGGCTTATATGAGGACTGCGTAAATGTCGCTATTATGGATGACCGAACAGATCCTTATGCGATAGTATGTTTTGATGATGAAGTCGTTGCTCTTGATATAACCGATCCCGCCAATCCTATCGAAGTTGGCTATTATTACACCAGAGACCCGCGCGGTTTATTTATACAGGGCGATACGGTTTATGTGGCTGATAGAGACTATGGCTTATATGTATTGAAATTATTTGGTCATGTGGATGTTCCGGAAAGCGAAGCGGCTGAACTTCCAAACGATATCTTCCTTGCCCAGAATTATCCAAACCCGTTTAATTCATCTACGATTATCAAATTTATAATGCCCGAAGAGGGGCTGGTTTCAGTCGATGTCTTTGATATTGCCGGTCGAAAAATAACCTCTGTATTTAACGGCAATGCTCAATCGGGAACTAACAGTGTTATTTGGGATGGCAAAGATAATTCCGGTCAAATGGCAGCCTCCGGCGTCTATTTCTACCGGATAACAGCAGCTGGAAAAACATCAGCGAAAAGGATGACTTTTGTAAAGTAAAAAATGTAATGAGAAATATTGCTTGGTCATAATATTATTTAATGATTTAATAATATGTCCAACTCAAGGAGGTAGTTAAGAAAAGGTATTATAGAATTTTGATAATTTGAAATGTTAAAAAAAATTAGCGGAAATCAGGGAAGCTAATTTGCGCCGGGAATAGGAAATTCAGGAAAATAAATTCCCGGAACTATCCAGAAATGGATAACTAAAATTTACTTCAATTTGGAGGATTTGAAAAATGAAAAAATTACTAATAACAGGCGCTGTATGCCTGCTATTAATCGCAGCAACAAGCATTGGTCATGCTGATGTGATAATGTCTGAGGATTTCGAATCGGGTTTGCCGGTTACTTGGACTGTTGTTGACAGCTCTTGGGACACCGACAGCAGCCAAGCGGCTGGCGCTGATACCTATACTTGGGTTATAGACAGCAGGTCGCTTAGCCAAATGGACGGCGATTTTATGATATACGATTCGGATGACTGCTGTCCGGCTATTGCCCGCGATCAATTGATAACTCCGATTATTGATTGTTCCGGTTATAGCAGCGTAACACTTGATTTCAGCTGTCACTATCGCTACAGCTGGAGCGGGAGCGGCGATGTGGATATCCGCATAAGCGGCGGCGCCTGGCAGAATGTTGCTCATTATTCAGGCTCTGACAATATCCAGGAAGTCTCTATTGATATATCCTCATATGCTGATGATCAGAGTTCAGTGGAAATCCGCTGGTATTATTATGACGCTCAGTGCGATTATTGGTGGGGTGTCGATAATGTTGAAATTACGGGAACTACTATTATTGCTGATGATATTGCCGCTATCTCAATTGACGAACCTTCCGTGGTTATGTTTGTTGATTCTCCCTACACACCTAAGGTAACCGTGGAAAATGTAGGCTCAGCCGCTCAGACTTTCGACCTGCATCTCGTGATTGAAAATACTGTTCTTCTGGCAATAGTATATGACCAAACCGTTACCAGTATTGCGCTGGATCCGTCTGCATCTACTCAGGTTGTCTTTACTCCCGATTTCACTCCGACAACGGAAGATGATTATACGTTTACAGCCGCAGTTGTAAATACCGGTGATGGAGACGCATCTAATGATACTGTTGCTGCGGTCATCACCGCTTACCAGCATTATTGCGAAGGCGGTCCGGATACATACGGCAACTTCTGGAAAGACAATACTGTTGTCGGCGGACCGACATTCAGCTATATCGATATTACCGGTACGGGCACACCTGTTGGCAATGGCGATGATACAGGCTACGGGCCTTTCCCTATTAATTTCTCATTTCCCTTCTATGGAGTTTCATATACTAATGTGAATTTTAATACAAACGGTCTTATTACTCTAACCGCGACAACCGGAACTCGCTTTAACTATTGTCCTATTCCGGGTGCAGGAGACGCCGATTACTTTATTGCCCCGTTCTGGGATGATTTGAATATGCTAACCTCAGACGGCGCTAATATTTACTACCAGTATTTCGATGATGATGTCGATTATTTAGTTCTTCAGTGGCATAATTTCATCATTTACGGCGAATCTGGCGACCCCATGGATATGGAAGTTATTCTTTTTGAGGATGGCGAAATTCTTTTTCAATACAATTATATCAACGACCTCGATGATGGTCATGGCGAGGCGGCAACTGTCGGTATAGAACAGGATGCAGGCGACGGCTTATCATATCTTTGCATGGATGACCATCCGGGCAACAGGCTCTATTCAGGTCTGGCTATCCTCTGGTCTCCTCCTTTAGTCGATCATGATGCGGGTGTAGCCTCAATTGACAACCCGACCGCTCCGCTTGTTGCTGTTGGCGTAAGCTGCGATGTAACCGCGACAATTACCAATAATGGCAATTACGGAGAAACTTTTGATGCATTTCTTGATATTCAGAATTCCTCTGCAGTTACCATATTTGCTGATACCGTGAGCTTAACGATTGCGGCTGATGATGACGACCAGGCTGTTTTCGACAGTTGGGTAATTGACGTTGCGGATGACTATACAATTACCGTATCAGTTGATTTAACAGGCGATGAAGTTCCCGGCAATGATGAGCTTTCCGCGCCGATTAAGGCAGTAAGCACAGTTGCTATGCCGGTTGCTCAGGATTTCGAGGGCACTTTCCCGCCGGTGGGCTGGACAATATTTGATTTTGGCGGCGAAGATCCCTGGAATGTTAGTACCAGCCAATATCGCAGTCCTACTCATTCAGCCCTGTCAAAATATGACTGGATGGATGATGCCGATGACTGGTTTGTAATGGCGCCGATTGATATGTCGGCTGGCGGCAGCATAAGCTGGCAGTTTTACGAGCAGGATTCGGAATATAATTCGTTTGCCGATAATGGCTTGAGACACACTCTTTATGCCTGCGCAGGCGATTATTTCGATCCCGCCACAGCTGTTCCGTTTGTAATTCATACTCCGGCAGATCATACTATTAACGATTTTGGCGGCGACCCTGTTGATTTGGATATAAGTTCATTAGGCGGCAACAGTCATGTCTGGCTAGCTTACCGCTTTGAAAATGCCAGACAAACTGAATACTGGTGGATTGATGATGTCAACATTTTCAGTGTTCCTAATGCTGATGTTGGCGTCTATTCTATCGATTTGCCTTTTAGGGCCATTGTTGAAAACTGTGATTCACCAGTGGAAGCAACTGTTAAAAATTATGGCCTCTTAGCGCAATCCTTTGATGTGAATGTTACTATTACCGGCGACGTTCTTGGTGAAGTTTACAATCATACCGTTAATGTAGCCAATCTTGATCCTGATGCCAGTTTAGCTGTAGCATTTCCCGTTTTTGTCGAACCACAGGTTGATATATACACAATAGATGCGGCAACTTTATTGCCTGCCGATGAAAATACTTCCAACGATGCTAAGTCGAAAGCGACTTATGCTAACACTGTAGTTGACCACAGATGGGATGATGATGAAGCAGATGGATCGTCAACGCCATTTCCTTTAGATAACTCTATGTCGGCTGTTAAATATACTCCGCTTGCCAGCGACTTTACTATTTTAAGCGGCAGTATTTATATCTATGAAATGTCGGGAGACCCAAGCGAATACGCCGAATTTGAATGGGTGAAAATCTGCCCCGATTTGGCGGGCGCGCCTGATATTGATAATCCTTATGGCACGATTGAGCATGTTGGTACATACGAATCAAACGTTCCTGTATTATTACCGATTGATATTACCGATGTTCCGGTAACGGGCTATTCTGGCGATATCTGGATTGTGGCAAAATACTGGGATAGTTCTGATGATTTCTTATGTATTGGCATAGATGATGATGATCCTGATGGATATTCGTATTACACAAGTGGGGCTACTCCTCCGAATTGGCAGTTGTCTGAAACTCGGGATTATATAATGCGCATTACTGTCGAATACGAACCATGCGGCGGCGGCCCGGATTGCTACGAATACATGGCTGGCGATGTTAACCAGTATTTAGGTCTTTGGATACCAAGGGTAATCGGCGGCGATGTTACCTTCTTGGTTAACTACTTCAAGGGTTCGCCTGCTTCGGTTCCTTGCATGATGAATAATCCATCGGCTAGTCAACCATATTTCTGGGCATCGGCGGACGCCAATGGTGACTGCATAGTGATGGGCAGCGACGTGATCAAGCTTGTGGGCTATTTCAGGGGCGCCCAGGATATATCGTGGTGTGCTGATTACCTGCCTTGCTGGCATCCTGTAGATCCAGCTTTCGATCCTCCACCGGCAACAGCGCCATCAGGTTGGCCGAATTGTGCAACACCACCGGTTCAAGGTAAAGTTATTTCAACTGATTCCTCCAAATAGATTTTACTATTCTAACAAAAAAAGGCGGTCGCAGGGCCGCCTTTTTTTATTGTGATAATTTGATTTTATTTGACAACAACACATAATATTTGCTAAACTAAAAATGAAATGATTATTGCCGTGGATGGCGTATGTCCTCGTGTGCCAATTAAATTTCATTGTTTCATGGAAATCTGAAAAAACCGAAAGAACAACTATGGCAAGAGAAGCTCCCGTCGATATCGCCAAAGGCATCGGTATTATACTCGTTGTCGCCGGTCACACGATAATCGGATTTGGCAGTCAGCATGAACATTTGTATAATTTCACACATTCGTTTAATATGCCATTGTTTTTAGGAATATCCGTTATATTTATCTCGAAGAAACGTAGTATTAGCGCGTTTTTTAATTCCAAGTTTAAGCGGTTTGTAATTCCCTTTCTCAGCTGGGTAGTTGTTTATGCGATATTATCAAATTTAATGAACTATATTAAAGTCCAACTGCAATCGGTTGTTGTTATAAATGAAGCGATAACATATCATGCATTAAATGAATACTTAATGATCCCATTCTTAGGGAATTGGATATCGTTGAAAAATGCCGGTTTGTATGTCGAATTATGGTTTCTTCCAGCAGCATTTAGTTTAGCGCTACTATTCAGGTTTATATTGGAATTGGATTTTAAAAATAACAAAATCATTATTGCTATCGTAAGCATAATAGCGTCATTATTAATGGTATATTTTAATAATCTTTATAAACTGCACAATATGATACCCTGGGGCATAGATATAGCGATAACCTGTTTGCCATTTTATTATCTTTGTCAGTTTAGAAAAATATTCTATAAGCTTAATACTATATTCATTCCAATTCTAATTATATTAATCGTAATACTTACATATCGCATGCCTGTTGGTATTGCAGGTATGATAATTGATAATTATTTCAGATTTATACTTGCTGCCAATTTGGGAATAATCCTTGTTTTTTGTGTTTCAAGCAAATTAGCAACTTTTAGAATTAGTAAAATACTAACTAAAATTGGCTCCAGATCTTATTTAATATTCACCTTACAAGGAGTAGTATTTTTATTCTGGCGTCCTTTAGCCAGCAGGATTTCCATATTATCAAACGATGACTTATTTAACGCTGTTTTATTTATATTAGGCTTAACTATTCCCTATTTTCTCTATCCAGTCGTTGATAAATTTAAAGTATCGAGATTTCTATTATTAGGAGCAGATAAGAAATCATCGTGATATAGATGCGATGACATTTCGGGAGATACCCTTTTAGCAGCATGTCGGCGCACGGGGACGTATGCCAGCTACAAATTTATACTTGTCTATAAAAAGTCTATTAGGGGCTAATATCAAACCTGTTAAGCTAAATAAACGAGTAATGATTCGTGAATAATACAAGTTAAGGCAAGTTTTCATAATGAAAAAACACAGCAATAAAAAACCAGCCTGCCGCGATTATTATCGCAACAAGCCGGAAAGGGTGATTTATATTAACGGCAGACAATATAAGTAATTCGCGTTAGCCTGCCGGATAGCGAATTTATCTTACCACTAAATTAACTTTCATCAAAAACGGAAGGATTATCCAACCGGGCTGTTTTCATCTCAATGACGACATCATTAATCGGGGGAAGAACCCAGACCTGACGAGATTGTTTTCCCCACCGCATTGCCTCAGGACGAGTATGGACGCAGATATCGAGGCGGTTGCCTATTATCATATTGCCGGTATCCTCGGCTTTCCACCAGCCTAAACCCTCGATATAAAGCCATGTCCCAATCGGCACAACTTTTGGGTCAACCGCTACAGTATGGTATGGCTTAGCCGGCGCTCCCGAAAAAGTAATGCCGTGAAACCTGTTCTCGTACTCATCAATGGCAAGATAAGCGGTTACAACAAATGTATCAGGCATAGTATAGCCAAGCTGATTCATATATTCAACTATTGTCGGGACGCCGTACGGCTCCGTATTTTCACTGTATTTTGGCTCAGTGTTGTCGTTAAAGCTCAAAATAATTGCCAGCGCTAATAAATATCGCCACATAACTGCTCCAACATTTACAACCAGGTTAATTACCTGATTGTTTCTCATTACTCAGTTCCAAGCAATTAAAGCATTATCTATGCCAATATGTTAATATTTTAAACAATATTTAAAATACAATTAGATATTTATTAAAATATGACAATTAAACATAATTCGAAAGCAGATTCTGCTAACATCCAAAAACTCAATTAGTTAACTGTTTGGAATTCCCGAAATTGTATTTCCCGAAACATCTATATACTAAAGAATACGAATATGAATTGCTATAATAAATCTAAAGATATTATTCCTATCCTAATAATAGGCAAAAAGATGCAAAATATAGTAAGTTGTTTTCACATTTGATAAAAATGCCTTGCTTTTTTAAGAAACATACATCATTATCATCCGTAAGGAAATGTGTAATATTTAAACTTTGGAGATCCGCATTGATGGGTTTTTTAACCATCTATTCATTAACGGAATCAATAACTTAACAAGGGAGAGGATATGCACTTAGTCCGGTATTTATTATCTATTCTAATGAGTATGGCTTTTTGTGTTATAGCTTATAGCCAGGGAATTCCATCATTTTATAGCCAGAATGATTTTCTTCAAGCCTCGCCAAGTATATTTAATTATGGATTGTCAGGTTTTAGCAATCCCGCCAATCTGGCATACCTGAAAAACGGCGATTTCCGCTATTATCAATCTACCGACGGCACTGATATGGCATCAAGGAAAAATTGGGGAATATTCGCCTCCGGTCCCGGTTTTGGTTTTGGCGCGGTTCATCAGAAATTTGGCGATTATAAGAACACTGATTATCGTATTTCGCTCGGTTTCGGCGATGATAAAGGCGCGGTAGGTTTCGGCTATGGCTGGTCGAATGCTAATATCGATAGCTTAGAGTCTGAAAAGATATTCAAAAGCAGTATGATAATGAGGCCGGTCAAATATCTGTCAATTGGATTAACCGGCGATTTTTCATTCGAAAGCAAAGCCCGTCAGGGAGTAGCTGAAATAGGCATTCGCCCGCTGGGCACATCCCGTCTGACGCTGTTTGCCGATATGGCTATGCAAAAAGATACCAAATTCAAGGATGCGCCCTGGAGCGCCGGCGCTGTAGTGGAAGTCGTTCCGGGCATTAATATATCCGGCAGATACTTTGATAGTGAGGCTTTCACTGCCGGTTTAAGTGTCGAGTTTGGCAAGGGCGGTATCGCCAGCCAATTGCATTTTGATGACAGCCAGGAACATTCGTATTCCAGCTATTCAATACGGCTGGGAGACATCAAACCGAGCATCTTCAACAATTATATAGGCAAAGAATCCAAATATTTGAAAATGAAACTTAAAGGCAGGTTAAATTATCAGAAATACGCATTTTTCGATAAGAACAGCCAGCGTTTCATGGATATCCTTCAGGATATAAAGGCGGCATCTGATGACCCGCGTATATCTGCTATCGCCTTGAATCTATCAGGTATGAGAGTTGTTCCCGAACATGCTTGGGAAATCCGCGAGGAGTTGAAAAATGCGCAGGCTAAGGGTAAAACCGTAATCATCTTTATCGATAATGTCTCCATGACAATCTACCATCTGGCCAGCGTTGCCGATAAAATTGTTTTAGACCCAGAGGGGATAATTTACCTTATGGGCTATTCGCTCAGTAATACATATTTCAAAGGTACCCTTGAGAAGCTGGGGCTTGCTTTTGATGAGTGGCGGTTTTTCAAATACAAATCGGCGGCAGAGGCGTTAAGCCGCGACAGCATGTCTGAAGCTGATAGAGAACAGCGTCAAGATTATGTTGATGACTTATACGAGACGGCGCGTGATGAAATATGTAAATCGCGCTCGATAACCTCAAGCAAATTTGACCATTTAGTGGATGAACAGATTATTTTTCTGCCGAATACAGCTATTGAAAACGGTTTGGTTGATACCTTAGCGAGATGGTCGGATATCGCTAAAGTGATAAAAAACCTTACCGGTAAAAAGCTAAGCGCGATATCCTCAGGCAAGCTTTTGGCGAATGCTTTGCCGTCATCAGAATGGGGACCCAAACCTGTGATTGCGGTTGTTTATGGTCTCGGCATTTGCGCGATGGATTCCGGCATCAAGGCGCGATGGTTAGAGAATGTGTTCTTAAAGCTAGCGAAAAACAAATCGGTCAAAGCTGTTGTATTCAGAGTGGATTCACCGGGCGGGGATGGCATGGCCAGCGATCTCGTGGCGGAGGCTTTGAAAAAATGCGCCGAAAAGAAACCCGTCATTATCAGCCAGGGGCAGGTTGCCGGTTCGGGCGGCTACTGGATTTCGATGTATGGCGATGAGATAGTCGCCGGACCGAATACAATCACCGGCTCTATCGGCGTTATCGGCGGCTGGATTTATGATAAAGGTTTTGGCGATAAGCTGGGCATGACCTCCGATTTGGTGCAAAGAGGCAAACATGCCGACCTTGGAAAAGGCGTCAATCTGCCGTTTATCAATATGACCGTACCAGCGCGCAATCTTACCCAAGATGAGCGGGGAATTGCCGAGAAATTCATCAAAGAATTTTACGAAATATTTGTAGCAAAAGTAGCAGCCGGGCGAAATATGTCTGTCGATGAGGTCAAAGAAATTGCTCAGGGGCATTTCTATTCCGGCCTTGACGGTAAGAAAATCGGTTTAGTCGATGAAGTAGGCGGATTGTTTACTGCTATGGCGATAGCTATGGAAAAAGCCGGTTTACAGCCCGATCAGGAAGTTGATATTCGCGAAATCCCCAAGCATAAAGGCCTATTCTATTTTAAAAGCCCGATGCCATTTACGGGTGTCAATCTCGATTATGACCCTGTTTTCAGATATATCCGCATGATTAGCGACCATAATGGCAAGCCATTGCCGATGTTGACGCCGGGGACTTATCCGGAGGTTGAGTAGCGGAAACAGGGGAGACCCTTTAAGAACGATAAGTTTGGCTATAGGCTTATCCGAGCTGCTTGGTTCAGACAAGACGTCACGAAAAGGCAGGAGTCGGTTCGCCGCGGCGACCTGCCCTACTTGGTTGACGCATCAAAAACTGCATATTATCACCAGTTGATGCACGAGGACGTACACCAACCACATATAACTCATTATTCATTGTTAATTATTCATTATTAATTAATTTTACCCCCTTTTTTATGATTTGCGAACTATAAGATTAGTGTTTAGAAAATATTATTAGTTAGCTTTGACTATTTTCTATTACCATAACCATATAATCCCATCCCATATAATCACCATATGGATCGTAAATATATAATACCCCATTCCCCATTTGAAATTCACTTAAAAATCCCCATGCATAAGGTCCAGCATCTGGAGAAATATAAACTTGCGTAATAGCATCTTCTTGAAAATTTGTGTTATATAAATCAATACAATTACCATTATAATCACCTACAGAAACTACTCCCACTACATATGTTATTACAGCACCGTCATCTCCATCAGTTCCAGGTATTCCTTGCGGTCCTTGCTCACCTTGCATTCCTTGAGGTCCCACTGGACCTTGTTTACCTTCACAAGCAAACATTATAAGACATAACATTACTGCCAATAACACTCTTTTCATTATACTCTCCTCAAAAAATAAATTATAAATTTAGCCAATAAATATAATACAACCCTCAATTAAATACCCCCGGCAGGGCTCGAACCTGCTACCCTCTGCTTAGAAGGCAGATG
>JAGGSN010000002.1 GCA_021159005.1 Candidatus Zixiibacteriota bacterium
TCTTAGTTCGAAATATTTAACAAAATAAAAGATGAAGTGCCGATGTTTATCGGAGCCGCCCAACATCCCGCTGCTCTATGGGTTATGAAATAAGCAAGCTTCGATTGTTGGGTATTATTTTAAGAACTCTATAAAAAAGGCCGGACAGTAGTGAGCATTTATATACATTAAACTTAGTGTAATTTTTAATCCGAATTATTCACGAATCTTAATCCCAAATTTTGCAGACGATAACCCTGCTCTTGATTATTCGCAAATGTTAATTGGAAAGCCCCTTGCCAAAAGTTGGGTTTGAATTCAATAGTTTGCCAGTATCAAAGTTAAAGAGGCTGGCTTTTTTAATATTCAGATAATACTTTTTTTGATAAGGATACTTATTTGCACTCAGGCAATGCAGTTTTGATTCGCCGGGTCCTGACAGCTCGATGATAAACTCTTTACCGGTATCTTCAATGCCGGCAATCTTAACTGGAATCTGGCCATTATCGCCAAGCCAACAATCCTCCGGCCTGAATCCGAAAATGATTTTAGCATGAGCTGGCAATTCTAATCCCGATAAGAATGATTGAATATCCTCGATTAATATATGCTTGCCGCTTTTATCAACTTCAGCAGCTATCAAATTCATGCCGGGATTGCCTAAGAATCCGGCAGTGAAAGTATCGGGAGGGTTATCATACAATATGCGGGGTTTTTCCGGGCCGATTTGGTTTCCTTCATTAAGGATAATTATCCGGTCGGCTAAGCTCATCGCCTCCACTTGGTCATGAGTAACAAAAATAGAGGTACCGCCAACCTGCCTGTGAAGCATAAGCAATTCGGAACGCATTCTCGACCGCAGTTTAGCATCAAGATTGGACAACGGCTCATCGAATAGAAACAGCGACGGCTCGCGGATAATAGCTCGCCCTAAAGCAACTCGCTGTCTTTGGCCGCCTGATAATTGTTTAGGTTTTCTATACAAGTATTTATCAAGTCCGAGCAGTTTTGCAGTATCATTAACTTTCTTATCAAGTATATTCTTAGGAAATTTTCTAATCTTTAAGGCAAATGCCAGATTATCATAAACTGTCATGTGGGGATATAGGGCATAACTCTGAAAGACCATGGCAATATCGCGGTCTTTTGGCTCGAGATGAGTAACATCCGTGCCGGCGATATATACTCGTCCGGCATCAGGCTTTTCCAAACCGGAGATTATTCGCAGAAGCGTTGTTTTGCCGCATCCGGAAGCGCCGAGGATTACTAAAAACTCGCCTTTAGCGACAGAGAAATCAATCGAGCTTAATACAGCCTGTGAGCTGTCGAAGCTTTTGCTCAATGATTCAATTTTCAACTGGCACATAGATTAATATATATGCAAAATTAATATATATTTCCATAAAAATGATTGATTATTTGGGGAAGTAAAAAGTTCCGCTTCAGACACATGCTGTTTATGAAATCGTGATTGCAGCGGCAATAAATTTTTAAAATAATCATTGACAGAGATAAAAGAAAAAGTTATTTTTAAGAAAAGTCTATAGGATACATTCTTGTACTTGCTTCTTTGCTTCTTAAAGGCTTCTAAATATAAGAATGTGTAACTGCTGATATGATAGAACCGCATGTTAGTGTTATTTTCTTGTTTAGGACGAGGTCGTGAAAATATTATTATTCATACTATAGATGATGTTTTTAACATGTGGATTATACACTAAAACTATTTTATGTAAATCAATGAAAGGAGGATTTAATAGAAGGTGAGTAGGTCTTATTAGTCTTTATCGAGGGAGATGAGATTAATAAAAAGTACAAAGAGTAAATTTGCATCATTGAACAATAATCTAAGCAAAATGAATTGGAGAGGATATGACAAGAAAAATTTTAATGTTAGCCCTTGGTATTTGCTTAATCCTAGGTTTTGGTATTTCGACCGCCTTAGCCGATTGGATTCCGGAGGATGGCCATAAAATGCATTTCCCGCAGCTGCCGGATGAATTCGGCTGGGATGTAAATGCTACATGGAGTCCTGATGTACCGCCGCCGGTTGTTGTGGCAGATGACTGGATGTGCTCGGAAACCGGCTGGATTAAGGACATTCATTTCTGGGGCTCGTGGAAACATGGAATAACCGGTGATGTTGTAGGCTTCATTTTAAGTATTCATTCCGATTATCCCGGCCCGCCCTACAGCAGACCGGATAGTTTATTATGGGAGGCTTATATTGAGGATTACATGGTGCTTCCATTTTCAGGCGGTATGGAGGGTTGGTTTAATCCCGCCACCGGAGATGTATTTCCTGACGACCATATGGAATATTTCCAATACAATGTTTTTCTTCCCGATTCATTGTGGTTTTTTCAGGAACAAGGAACTATCTACTGGCTGAATGTAACGGCAATTATTGCAGATCCAATGATGACACAATGGGGCTGGAAAACATCGTTAGAACATTGGAATGACGCTGCGGTTTGGTCAATGGATATGATGACTTGGGATCCGCTGTATGATCCGTTTAGCATGGAACAGCTTGATATGGCGTTTGTAGTCACTGGCGAAGGTCCGGAACTTTGGGATTGCGACCAGAATCCGCCTGATGGCAAAACCGGCGGCGGCTGGGAAACCGAACCCAATGACAACTGCGCCGATGCCAACTTAGCACAGTGCGAATACGCTTATTGCGGCGATATTAATCCTGATGGCGACCAAGATTGGTGGGTGATTACTCTTCCTGCTGATACCTGCTATTGCTTGCATGTCAGGGTCTTAGCTGATGACACACCCGGCACTTATGCTTATGGCGGCGGACTAGATCCGAATTTAACTATCTATGATGCTGATTGCTCAACTGTACTATTTTTCAACGAGGATCATAATGGGCTATTCCCTGATGCCGAAGGGCATGATTCGCAATATGATTGTCAAGATTTAGGTAATTGCTACCTGCCCGGACAAACCCTATACATTAATATCGCCAGCAGTAGTTTAATTGATCAAAATGGTCCCTACCTTTTGATTATCAACTGCCACCCATGCGAATGTCCTGAAGAACCGGTAGATACTTGCAGCTACTACAAGTCGCCCTATCCGGATTATGCCCCGGCTGGCATGCCTGATTTCGACCAGAAACAGGATGCCTGGACATCGCCATATAACGGCAACTGGAGCTGGTGCGGACCGGTCGCTTTAGCTAATTGCTTCTGGTGGTTCGATTCTAAGTTTGAAACCAATACCATTCCTCCGCCGGCAATAATAGACAACTACCCGCTGGTGCAATCTTACTCTCCCGGTATATGGGATGATCATGACCCATTAAATACAATGCCGTTTATCCAGGCGCTGATGCCGTACTGCAGCACTGATGGTGCTGCCCCGGGTACTATGTTCTGGGATCTTGTAGCCGGCGCTCAAGTATGGATAGACTCGGCCGGATTGACGGATAGTTTCACCGTAACGCCATTTGTTGGACCAGACATGGAGATAATCACCAGCAACATATTAATCAGTCAGGATGTAATCCTGCTTCTTGGTTTCTATGAGCTTACTGATGATGAGCCATTCTGCAAATGGGTTGGCGGTCATTATGTAACCTGCGCCGGCGCTTGTCCTGAAGAACCGGCTATCTGTATCTCCGACCCCTATTTCGACCTCAACGAGGGCAATCCGCCCGGACCTCCTGCGCATGCATCCAATGTTCACAATGACGCCCAATTTGTATCGGGACCGCACGGCACTATTCATCACGATAAATACTATATGGCGTGGTACACAGGCCCGCCGTGCCCGACGCCCGGAACTGTAACATTGTCTAATTACACAACTGATTGGTACAACTGGTTATGGAATTTTGAAAGCCAGAACCCGCTTGACCCGATAGGAGTGCCTGTCCAGTATACGGGCGGTCCTATTGTTGTGCTAATCGATGCGGCTCTAATTATCTGCCCGGCTGAGGGACATATTCCCGACATCAATGTCAAGCCGGATACGCTCGATTATAGACAATGTATCGAAACGACTCAAACATATACCGACCAGATAATAATTTGCAATTCCGGAACCGGCGTATTGGTTGTCGATTCTATTACCTGCGACTTGCCGTTTGTTAATTTCCCGTTAATTTCTATACCAATAACTATCGCTCCAGCTGCTTGTGAAACATTGGATGTCCAGATTGATACACATGGCTATCCTGCTGGTCCATACTTCGGAAATTGTCATTTTTATTCCAATGACCTGGATGAACCAGTTGTGGATAGACCGCATATACGAGTAGAGATAACCGAACCTGATATCGCTGTTGTGCCTGACTCCATCTATCATTCTCAGGTAGTTAATACAGTTGCAACCTATCTGTCAGATTTTAATATCCAAAATAATGGCGGCTGTCGATTAAACTATGTGATTTCCTATACTCCGCCTTGGGCTACTCTTCATGGCGCAACAGGTATGATTCCACCAATGAGCAGCGACCCAATTGATGTTGATATAAACACTTTCGGTTTGTTGCCCGGAATTTATATTGATTCGGTAGCTATCAATTCTGATGATCCGGATACTCCAATCCTTTATCGCCCGATAATCGTTATCGAGGTTACCCCCATACCCCCGGATAGCTTGTTCTGGAAAGACTATAACGGGGATGATCCTGAAGGCTACATGCCTGATTTCGACCAAAACCAGGATATCAATGGCAACGGCATGGCTGATGATTGGGCATATTGCGGCCCGACATCCGTGGCTAATTCCCTCTGGTGGTTCCAGGGCAAATTCCCTGCTAGAGAAATCGTCCCGGATGCTTACTATGCTGCCGATCCGCCTGATCCGGTTGGATTCATAAACGAACTTGCGGGTTATATGAATACTAATGTAGGTATGCTGGGAACTCATGTTGACAGCATGCAGGCAGGCATAGATGAGTATCTGCTCGATAATGGTCTTGATGATTTGCTGTATGAGCATACTATCTATATGCCTACCTACGATACGATTTGCGCTGAAATTGAAATCTGTCAGGATGTAACGCTTCTGGTTGGTTTCTGGATGGTTACAGCGGTTTACGAAGAGCCCCCATTTTTCTATGTCGATTGGGCGCGCATAGGCGGTCATTATGTAACTGCTCACGGCTTCAATAATGGCAACTTGCTTATTGGCATATCCGACCCTGATGCTGATAATGCAGGGCAGGGTGTTACTGCCGGTATTATTCGCGGCACAAATCATGCTCACGGTGGTGTACCGTTCCGCGACCCATTATATGACCACAGCCAGCATAATGACGGTGTAAGCGCCTCACATGATGTTTACGATGTTATTGTTCTTGAACCTGATGGAATGTGCAGTCCGGCAGGCTTATGGGAACTCGACCACTTGTACTGGCGCGATATGACTACTGCCGGCAGATACGACAACCAGAACGGCGGCTCTCCTATTATTCCGTTTGAACTCTGGACCTGCCCGTATGTTGAGCTTCCACCGGAAGTCGGTATGATTTTCGCCGAGATTGAAGCGGCGGTTATTATTTCGCCTGTCGAGCAGTTCAATTTCGAATACCTGCCGGGTGATGCTAATATGTTCTTTGGCTTATGGCCGCCTATTGTTATTGGTGGTGATGTAACCTATCTGGTTAACTACTTCAAAGGCATAACGACATCTCAACCATGCATGATGAATAACCCGTCTGCACCAACTCCTCCGAGTCCATATTTTTGGGCTTCCGCGGATGCTAACGGCGATTGCATAGTCATGGGCAGTGATGTTATCAGGATGGTTGCTTACTTTAGAGGTCAACAGACAATCGAGTGGTGCGACCAATATCCGCCCGGATATCCGCCGATACCGCCTACAATGCCGCCCGGATGGCCAAATTGCCAGACACCACCGGCTACGCCCAGCGGCGAGGAGGTTGTAATTCCTACTCAATCTGACAAGTAACAAATAATTATATGGTCGTTCGCTTGTAAACGAGCGACCATATTCCTGCTGAAAAAGGAATATCAAATTACGAAAGGGCCGTTAATTCGGCCCTTTTTTGTTTGCCCGGTAAAACTGGCAAACTCGATTTGCCTTAGTCCTGTTTACTAAGCGCCGCTTGGTAACCAAGGGAAACAACGCTGGCTGCACGAGGACGTACACCAGCCACCTGAAGCAATACCAGTGCGCGAGGACGTACACCAACAGCTACCTCTGAAATCCGAGTTAGAAAAGAAAAGTGGCTATAGCGCTATCACAATCGGAACGTTATTTTAAGAATCGCAATAAGTGTTTGTTAAATGAATTGAAGACCATCCTGTATTTTTTTTCATCTTTTTCTTTTGTTATTAAGTAAAATATATTAATATATTAATTGCTTTGAAGTACTTCTTTTAGGAAGCAAGATGTTGATAACTGAAAAACAATTAAAGAATCTTGCTATTGTGCAATTTCTGGTTTAGGAAATTTTTCGGAGGGAGAGTTATGCCGTTTTGTCCAAATTGCCGTTACGAATACAGGGAAGGAATTACAGTATGTCCCGATTGTAAAGAAAAATTAGTAGAGTCGCTTTCAGATGAAATCACAGTTAATAATTCAGATGATGAAGCAATATATAAGGATTGGGTTCAGATTGCCCGATTGACATCACCGCAGTATGCCGAATTGGTACTGGAAGGATTGCGAGTTAAGGATATACCAGCGGTAATTCTTTCAGGCGCCGGGCATTTCGGTCAAACCGGACAGTTTGGCATTTCATCTTTTCGGTCGGTTGGCGGCGCTTATTCCATATTGGTGCCAAAAGCATTTATAGTTGATGCTGATAAAGAAGCGGAATTGATTTTAGGCGATGAATGGAAAAAAGCAAGGCTTGAAGATAATCTTTGAGAAATTACCACTCGACAATCAAAGAGCCGCGATAAGAAGTATCAAGGTCGGAATGATCGTTTAAGGCAATATCTATAATATATCTGGAAAATTTCAAGCCTACTCCGGTAGTAAGATTGCCAATATCGGAACCAACCCGCGCCGCAACAACATCTTTGAATGACAACTCGAACCCCAGATGAGTATCGGCTGATATCCAGCTTTGATAAAACTGAGCGGATGCTTTTCTGCCCTCGAAACGAATATCGGCATCGGTTAATACAGCGCCTTTAAAATTGCCAAACTGATGACTTAAGTCTAAACCCAATTTAAGCGTTGGATTGATAGTTTCTTTATTGTCGTATGAATATGATAAAACCGTGCCGGTTAAATCCTGAACGACTATGCCAGCGGTTATATTATCGCGAAAATAATATTTCATGCCGGCATCAAGCCCTATACCCCAGGCGGAAACATCGACAATTTTTCTGTATATCAGCTTGGTAGTCAGTCCCCAATCGATACGGTCGTTTTGGTTTCTGGCATATGATAACCCAAGTACATAATCAGCGTGCGAAGCCTCTTCTTTTACGCGATATATCCCCCGATATTCTTCGGTAACCAATATTCCGCCGCCGCCAAGATAATACAGCGACACCGCCGCTGCGCTTTCGCCATATCTTTTAGCGGCAGTAAGATAATCATGGTTCAATAACGCGCCAAATGTTTCCGAATGCATGAAAGCGGCTTGATAATCTTGAATTTTAGTTAGTCCGGCGGGATTATAATAACTTGAAAAAGCATCGCCATCCGAGGCGATATAGGCGCTGCCAAGAGCTAAGGCGCGCCCCCCGACTCCAAGATACAAAAACTCACCGGCATACTTCTCGGCTATTGCCGGTGAGAACATGATTAGACAGAGTATAAATACTCGATAAAATTTCAAAATACCCATCTAGGCTTAAATTATTCAGCTTTATTTTAAAGTCAACAATAAATAAAGAAAACCGGTTCCGTTATTTTTCTTTCTTAACCTTTATATGTTCAGCCCTATGGATGAGTTCCTCAAGTTTTGATACGGCCGTGATTGCCTGATTTACTAATTCTCTATCATCAATGATGCCTTTTTGACGGGCTTTCAATTCCTCAGTCATAAGAGTTGCCCGCGAAAGGTCTTTTTTCAGTTTATCAACATTTTCAATCTGATTGGCAATAAACGCAAATTTTTGTTCCAAGCCGTCTGCCATTTCACTATAACTGGCAATCTCTTTCTTACCCTTCTTAACCTGAGCAAGGGTTTCTGATACATCCGTCATTTTAGTCATTATTTTATCAAATTTTTCTTCAAAACCCTTAAGTTGTATTTGAAGTTTTTCAGATGCTTTGAGTTTGTTTTCGAGCATGACTGTTTTTTCAGTCAGGGCTGCCATTTCCATCTGTTTTTCTTTTATAGAATTAGCCAGGCTTATAATTTTGTCGGATTCATTGTCGAGGCTGGTAAACTTATCAGATAAATCCTTCTGGCAGACATACAGCGCTTTGACTGAATTTTTTATTTCATCATTCTTGGCTGAATAATTATCAGCCTCAGCCCTTGATTTCCCGCTTATATCCTTTAATGCCTTTAACTTTTGGTCAGCTTCTTCAAAATAGTTGTTTAGTACCTTATTTTTTTCTTCTGTAAAAGCCTGCATATCTGAAAGTTTGCTGAATAAATCCATAACTTCACCGGTATCAAGACGCAGGCTCTCGTGCGATTTACCAAGATTCAGGCTTTCTTTTTTCATAACCTGCATTTGATTTTCCCAGTCTGTTAATTGCTGGGTGATATTATCCATTTTTTCAGCCAAGTCATTCATTTCAGAATCGGTTTTATCGATTTTCTCATTCATCATTGTTAAATGCTGAGATTTGGAATCTATTGTTGCGATTTTGTATTCGATATTTTCAAGTTCAGATTTTACATTAAGAATATCAGCGGCTTTTTGACGGACTTCGCCGGCTGTTTCCTCAAATTTCTTGAAAGTCTCGCTGTTCTGTTCAATTAGTTTCCTTAAGCTTAAAATAGACTGTTCGCGCTGCATAACAGCTTTATGGGTTTTTTCGAGGTTGCGATAGATTTTTTCAACTTCAGCCATTTTATCCATAACTTCAGATATTTTACTGCCATAGGTATTTATTGATTCAAGATTATTCTTTAAGTTGGTTACGGTTCTATTTAAAGATTCCAGCTCTTTTTTCTGGAAGGCAATATTTTTCTCAGACTCCAATTGGAATTGCTCTACTTTTTCCTTTATCTGTGTCGCTTGTTCCGACTGGTCTTTAATCTCGGTGGCGGTTGCCATTGCCTCCATCAATTTGTTTTCCAAGACAAGGGCGCGCTTACGGTTAGCCTCGATTTGTTCCATTACTTTATTAACATCAGGCACCCGATTTAAAAACTTCTCGGTGTTCTGCATCATTTCGGCCATCTGACGCATAATTGCGCGTGACTCGTTCTGCGATTCCTCAGACCGTTTTAAAAACAGATTTATCTGCTCGGATGCTTTATGAAGTTTATCAAGTTCGCTTTTTGCCTGGCTTACCTGCTTGCCGAGTTGGGTTGCAAGTTCATCTATGATGCCAAGTTTTTTATGATGCTGTTCGAGTTCTTTAGCATGTTCATTTAGAGTTGTATATTGCCCGAGAATCTTATCAACTTTGTCGGCAAATGAGTTAATCTGGTCGAATCTGGCTTCAATATTTCTCAGATCGGTATCAAACTTATTTGTCTGCATTTCCATCTGGCGGATTATTTCCGTATCTTGTTCAAATTCCGACAGCTTTGATTTAATCTCCCAAAACAGCCCATTTGCTCTGCCTGATTCGATATGGGCTTTTTTAAGAAGTTCTTTCTGCTTGCTTAATGATTTAGTCTTAGCTTCAACATATTCAGCCAGTTCATGCAGACGGTCGATTTTCTGCTTGGTTGTTTCAAAAACTTCAGTAGCATTTTTAAGTTTATCAGACATTTTTTCAGTAGCGGCCATCCAGGTTGTTATTCTGGCAGATTCGCGGGAAACATCCTCAGTGGTTTTTTTGAACTGATTGCCCAACTCTGTAAATTGTTTAAGCTTGGATTCGGCATTTCCGAGACGGTCAACAAAGGCTTTGTATTTATTAAATAATTCATCCTGCTTCTTGCTTATTGAATCTATTTCCGGCGTGATATCATCAGAGAACTTTTTCACCTTTTCATTGATGGCATCTATTTCTTGGGCTGGTTTCTGCAGGGAGTTCAGCTTCACATCCAGATTATGCACCTGTGATTTTACATGAGTAAATTTATCAAACAGTTCAGTAGTCTGCATTTTTACTTCTCGAAGGCTTTCGGCATCCTTTTTGACTAATGTTATATCTCCTTCGATTTTCTTCAAAAATATTTCGAAATCTTTCACTTTTTGGGCGGTATCTTCAAAGGAAGAAGCAGTTTGCCTGATTTGATTAACGCGGTCGGAGACATTTCCTACCAGCAAATGAAGACGAGATTTTTCTTTCTGAGCGGTCTCGACAACGCTCTCAAGACGATTAGCAGAATCTTCTAAGGTACCGATAGCTTCGCCGATATCCTCCGGACCTCTTATCTTCTTAAATTTAAACATAACAGCTCTCCTTATAAAAATACCATAATTTCTTATAAATCAGTTCAGTTATTTGTATCGGAATTTTTAACTCAAACTATACAAAAAAGGAGTTCAATATTGCAATATCTCAAGATGTTTGAATCGCTTGCGAAAATTGGGCTTATAAAGAAAAAGAGGGCTATTGCTCATAACCCTCTTAAAAAAACAATGGAAATTTTACAACTACTTTATAACATTGTGCTTTTTCCCAACCTTTACGAAAGCTGCGATAGCTCGGTCAATATGCTCCATCTCATGGCCGGCTGATAGCTGGACGCGTATTCTAGCTTGCCCCTTAGGAACCACCGGGTAAGAAAAGCCTATCACGTAGATTCCTTCTGTCAGCATATCGGCTGCGAAATCCTGAGCTAACTTGGCATCATTTTCAAACTTGCCAAACATAATCGGAACGATAGCATGATCACCAGGAATAATATCGAATCCGGCTTCAGTCATTTTTTCGCGGAAATAATGTTGGTTTTTTTCGAGTTTGTCGCGCAGTTCGGTGGTTTTAGATAATATTTCGAAAACTTTAAGAGTAGCGCCGGCTACTACCGGAGCTAATGTGTTTGAGAACAAATACGGACGGGACTTTTGCCTAAGCCATTCTATCATTTCTTTTCTGCCGGATGTGCAGCCTCCGGAAGCGCCGCCTAAAGCTTTGCCGAAAGTGGTAGTGATAAGATCGATTCGTCCTACAACACCTCTATACTCATGAGTGCCCCTGCCATGCTCGCCCATAAAGCCGCTCGAATGCGAATCATCAACCATAACCAAAGCGTCATATTTATCGCAGAGGTCGCAAATCTTATCCAGTTTGGCGATATCGCCATCCATCGAAAAAACACCGTCGGTGCAAACAAGGCGGTATTTAGCATCAGCAGACTCTTTCAAGCAGCGTTCGAGGTCCGCCATATCGGCATGATTGTAGCGGAAACGTTTAGCTTTGCAAAGCCTTACGCCATCGATAATAGAGGCATGGTTTAAGGCATCCGAAATAATGGCGCATTGGTCATCGAGAAACGGTTCAAACACGCCGGCATTGGCATCAAAACAAGCCGCATACAGGATAGTGTCCTCAGTGCCGAGAAATTCGGATACTTTATCTTCAAGCTGTTTGTGGATATCCTGGGTGCCGCAGATAAAACGCACCGAACTCATGCCATAGCCCCACTCGTCAAGCGTTTTATGGGCGGCTTTGATTATTTCGGGATGGGATGATAGTCCAAGATAGTTATTGGCGCAGAAATTAAGCACAGTTTGGCCGGTTTTAACCTTGATTTCGGCTCCCTGCTCGGTCATGATAACTCGTTCGTCTTTATACAAGCCGGCTTCTTTGGTAGCTTTAAGCTCTCGAGTGAGATCGTCTTTAATTTTGCCGTACATTCAGCATTACTCCTTATTTTAAAGTTGCAGTTTTTTTCGGCTGTCAAGTTAAATATTTCACAAACAAAAAGCAAGCGGAGAATGCTGTTTTAAAATGCGCTTTCAATTATTTTTTTATCCGAAATCCCCTTTTTTATTATGGTGTTTTACAGCTTTTTTGCTTGCTTTTAATAGCATCAGCTTATATATTTCAAGTGTATAGAAGTATGCTCTTTTACAATAATTGTTTTAGTTTTTCAGTAATTCTTGCTCTGGTTCAGCTTATAAATGCAGTTCTTGAATAATCAGAAGTGCGAAAGAATCTGCTATTGTGTTTCATTATCCTGAATATTTTATACAATAAAGCCGAAAAATTATAATAAGGCATGGAAAAAGTGTTAATTCTTAAGCTTATAAAGAGAGATGTTGTTATAATGATGGGCATTTTTTTGGGGATGTATTTCAGGAGAAATTAAGCTATGAGCAGTTCGGAGAAAATAAGCGAAAGAGAAAGAAAACTACGGGTTGAACTGCAAAAACGTACTGTGGGTATGTATAGCGATGGTGTAGATGAACGCATAGATGCTAATGATTCACCTGAAGTTGTAGCTATTGGCAAAGAAGTCAGCCGGTTGATAGATGAGGAACATCTTGAGGAAGCTCGGGAACAACTAAAAAAAGAACTGGCTAAGAAACCAAATGAATTAGGCTTACTAAATCTGCAGATTATTCTTGACTGTCTTGAAAAACCTTTTGGCAGCTACGATCAAGCCAAAAAGACTGTTGGCCGTCTGATGAAAATCGCAGTAGAAAATGACAATAGTTATTATACCAGTGTAGCTTTGAACAACATTGGTTTTATTGCAAATAAAGAAGGCTTAGATGAATTCAGCCGGGTGATGTATTTAGCTGCTCATTTTATTGATAAAGAAGCTCTATCTACTATCTATAATTTAGCTGGGTGGTATGCTCGTAAAAACATGCTTGAGGAAGCACAAAAATGGGTTGACTTAATACTTGAGATTTCTCCCGATTGGCAAAATGATGAAAAAATCGTTACTTTTTTTAGAAAGAGAGAATCATTAGAAAATTTAAGGAGCTATGGTCCTTTTAAAACAAAAATATTAGCAAAACTCAAAGGAAACAAAACAGCTAAAAATTAAGTTGCAAACATATAGGGGAAATAAAATGAACTTAAATGGAGGTAATTATGAATAATTTGAAAATTTTAATTGTCGGCTTAGTCCTTGGGGTTTTTCTTACACTTCCTTTTTACCCCATTTCTGATGCTAAAGATAATAATATCGATAGCGGGGAAACTTATCGAGGCGCGAACAGCAATAGAGAAGATAATCATGATGAGTTGAAAGGTGGTTTTAAAGCCTACGAGCAAAGAGGACTTGGCGAAACTATTTCTCGCCATGATGAAGGATAGGCATTGTATTTCCATGAAGCAGGATAACGCAGTAAGCAGGCAGTTGGAGGTTTTCATGTGTAAAGCTCCTCGATTAGAAGACAAAATTCGAATGGAAATACAACATTGGTTCAGCAACAATGGCTATAGTTTTATTTTAGTTATTAAAGAGTTTTGTCAGGGCAACAGGAGATCCCTCAGCCAGGTAATGGTTATGGTCGAAGAATTGGCGGCCAAGGTTTTTGTTGGAGAGGGAAAATCTGTGAATAACGAGCTCCTTGAAGATTTAGAATACGGCATATTCGATCTTATAGGGCAATTTAGCTCAACACCGGGCGGCGATGCTCTTGAGAATGCAATTAGAAATAATATAATTGACAATCTCACTACAATATTCGCCGAAACAAAAAAGCAATGGAATTTGAATAATTACAAGATAACAGCTTCTTATGAGGAATTGGATCCAAAATATGATTTAATTCCCGCAAATGAAACTATTTCGGAAACAGAAGCTGATTGCGATGCTGACTATTTAAGAAAATGCGCCAGAAATCAGGCTAAAGAAATTCTTGATGAATTAGTTGTATTTGCCAAAGCTAATTTTCGCGGCGAGATGAAGCGTAAAATCGCAATTAACTGGCTCGAAAATCCCGATAAGCGAAAGGATTTTCGCTGGCTGGCGTCCATGACAGGTACGAGTATCGGAAGCGCCAAAGTGATACTTACTCGTATTAAGCAATCGGTTGCCAAAAATTACAACCTTAAGAAGACAAGTAATAAACTTGTATTATTACGATCAGATTAAATTGATATAGTAATTATTGGTTCAAATAAAATCGTGAAATTGTCAAGCCAAGTTTATCTCGGCAGAATTTTGCAATCAACGAAAAAAAATAAAATTGGGGCAAGATAATAGATTAATTATATTCAAAATTATTTTATAAAGTATTGCACTACTTTCCGACCTTTTTTATAGAGTTCTTAAAATAATACCCAACAATCGAAGCTTGCTTATTTC
>JAGGSN010000003.1 GCA_021159005.1 Candidatus Zixiibacteriota bacterium
CGCCCAACATCCCGCTGCTCTATGGATTATGAAATAAGCAAGCTTCGATTGTTGGGTATTATTTTAAGAACTCTATAAAAAGGCCGGACAGCAGTGAAAATTTATAAATAAGCAGGGTTAGTAACTTGCTGTCTATATAATATATTTATTCTGCTAAAATCATATCTATATATTAATTGTTGCAGCGTGAAACGCCTTAACAATCGAGTCTGAGTTAAGTGACCCGAACTCTGCCGATATAAAGCAAAAGCACAGATTTAACCATCAGGATTAATTGTTTTTCAATCAAATGGGGTAGAGAATGTTAAGGGATCACATTGAAGGAGTTAGAAAGCTTCTGCTTTTCACATACTTAATTGTTATTTCACTTAGTTTTAAGGCTTCATTGTTTATCGAATCATTAATAGAAACCGGAAACTTGGAGTCTGGTTTTTACAACAACTTGTTAATATCGGTGATACTTATCTGGGGATTAGTGTTATGGTATCATAGGGACTGTTATTTTTTCAGGCTAAAATCAAATTTGGAAACATTGAAGCCAATTACCAAGGCATCCATTAAGGCTTCGACTATATTCCTTGGTTTTATATATTTTTCCGGCTATAATGTGCAATCTCAATTTCAAATAGTGCTTTTCTTATTAGTGAGTTTTTTAGCCTTAAGTTTATTGCAGTTGTTTGTAAATGTAAGTTTACACTATTTCCGCAAAAGAGGCTATAATTATCAGACAATCGTTATTGTGGGCAAAAATGATAAAGCCAAAGAATTTGCCAACAAAATACTAAGCAATGCTCATTGGGGTTTTAAGATAATCGGTTATGTGGATTGCGGTATAGATTCCGGCAATGGCTCGGATAAAATGCGCTCCCGACTTAATAATATATCTGAAATTGGCATGCTTGATGACTTGCCTGATATTATTAAATCCCATCAGGTGGACTGGGTTGTTTTTGCATTGGAAAATGACAAGCTGAAATTTATTGAATCAACTGTTGATGATTGTCAGATTATGGGTACGCGGGTAGCAATTTTAGCCAATCTCTATCCTCCCAAGTATGCCGAGATGCGTGCCGCCGACTTTTTTGAATATCCGATTCTTTTGTATGATAATACCAAGCAAAGCGGTTCTTATCATTTTGTTAAAAGTATAATTGACCGCATAGGAGCAGCGGCCGGATTAATTTTAATTTCTCCATTTTTACTTTTTGCCTCGATTGCTATCAAGATATTTTCAAAAGGTTCGATTCTATTTAAACAGGAACGTTTAGGCCTTAATGGTAAAAAATTTACAATGTATAAATTTCGAACTATGGTTCCTAACGCTGAAAAGCTTAAAGCCAATTTGGAGGAATATAACGAAATGAGCGGTCCGGTCTTTAAAATTAAAGATGATCCCAGAATTACTCCAGTCGGCAGATTGCTTCGAAAAACCTCAATTGATGAATTGCCCCAGATATTTAATGTTCTCAAAGGCGATATGTCATTTGTGGGACCTCGTCCTCCTTTGCTAAAAGAAGTCAAACAATACGACCCCTGGCAGAGGCGAAGATTGTCGATTAAGCCGGGTATAACATGTTTATGGCAGGTTGGCGGAAGAAACAATGTCAATTTTGACAACTGGATGAAATTAGACCTTGAATATATTGACAATAGATCTATTTGGCTTGATACCAAAATATTAGCCAGAACAATTCCCGCTGTATTCAATGGCAAAGGCGCCAGTTAGATATGTCAAATATTTTAGTGATTGATAATAATGAGCACATCACCTGTCTAATTAAAGATATTCTGACTCGTGAAAACTATAATGTGGATTGCGCCTATAGCGGCTTTAACGCTTTAAATTTAATCGACCAAAAAGAATATGAATTAATTTTTGTAGATTTAGACCTTCCGGATACAAACGGCATTAATCTTATAAATAAAATCAAAAAGATATCACCCCAGACTCTGTCAATTATCATTTCTGCTCATTATGATTTTGATTGGGCCATCGAATCAATTAAAACGGGAGTGTACCAGTATATAAAAAAACCATTCGATATAGATGAAATTAATAAAGTTGCCGAGGCTGCCATAAAAGAACAAAACAGGATGGTTAATTCCGGGTATGCGTACAAATATGAAGCTAATCATGATAACCAGAACAGGGTTAAAAACGTTGTGCATTTTTCGACAAGCGCCATAATCGCAGCGTTATCTCTTCTGGTTGGGTTTTTTATTCAACAGCAAATATTTCAATGGCAAAGACTGCCGCTATTCTGGGGCAATAAAGAGATTATTTATCTTCTGTTTTCGTTTATATGTTGCTACAGCTTTATATTTATTACGCTCAAACGGAGAATTTGCTTTTCCGGGAAAAAGAATCTCTTTATAAATAGTTTTAAATGCCTAACTTTCTCAAATATTCTATTCATGGCTATTATGTTTGCCGCAACCACTTTCCATGAAACCCGCATGGCTATTTTTATAGGGTATGGAATTGGAGTTGGCGGTTTTTACATTAACAGCTTTAGACTGGTTCCCCAAATAATGAGATTTATATCATATAAGCGTGAGGGCAAAAAGAAGCTCACAATAAAGGGATTTAACGAAATTGAAAAGCCTGTCTCAACATCTGAAAGTGATAAAATTCTAAAATCTGAGTTTCGAGAAAAAAGCAAATCCGTTTTGTAGCTAACGAAAACTTATATTATCTTGTGGTTGGGGTAAGTTTGTATGTGCTGCCGGTTTTCAGACCTGACTACCGGTTGGGTGAAGAACATCCGACCCCACAGTTTTATACCGATGTCGTCAGGAAAGGATTCCTGACGACGCGAAAAGCAGAGCACCCGCCGCGGCGGACTGACGACGCGTAATGCTGCCTGCGCCTACACGCCGCAATGCCGCCTGCGCCTACGCGATATTCTATGTGTTGTCGGAAGTTGCTTCCGACAATTCCGTGGTTGGTGTATGTCCCCGCTCGCCAACTTCCGTGGTTGGCGTATGTCCTTGTGCGCCAACTGGCGTTTCAATAAAATATCCCAACAAAGATAGATGACACCCGCATCATAGAGTTGACTATAAGCATATATAAATCACCAGCTTAAATCATACAGACATTTTATGGTGAACCTTTTTCGTTTGTGAAATAATTAACAAAATTACATAGAAAGTGATTGACAGACTATATTGCTATGATTAACTTTGTAACTTAATTTATCTATTAGATGAGGTGAGTAATGCCGGTTATGCCCGACAATTGGATAGTTAAGATGGCTAAAGAGCACAAGATGATTGAGCCTTTTGCCGAATCACAAGCCAGAGAAAATGTAATATCTTATGGGGTCTCATCTTATGGCTATGATATCCGCGTGGCGGATGAATTCAAGATACCGGCAGATTCCGGCGGCGGCATAATCGACCCGAAAAATTTCGACTTGTCGGCATTCGATGATTACCAAGGCGACCGCTGTATAATTCCCCCGGGAAGTTTCGTTATTGCCCGAACCGTTGAGTATTTCCGCATACCCAGAAACATCCTTACGATTTGCACCGGCAAATCGACCTATTCCCGCTGCGGCTTGCTTGTTAATATAACGCCGTTCGAGCCTGAATGGGAAGGGCATGCCACATTCGCGATATCGAATATTACCAATAAGCCGGCTAAGGTTTATGCAAATGAGGGAATTGCTCAATTGATATTTCTAAAAGCCGATACTGAATGCGATGTGTCATATAAAGATAAAAAGGGCAAATATCAGGGTCAAAAAGGCATAACGATTTCAAAGGTGAAATAATTTCAGGATGTTTAGATATGGATGTTTTAAAACCAATTATGGTATTAATATAATGATAGTAGTTTTCAAGACCTTTAAATTAATAGGAGGATAAATTGAAAGAATTGCGTCTTCACGGACGCGGAGGCCAGGGAGTGGTAACTGCGGCTGAATTAATAGCCCAGGCTGCTTTCGCTGACGGT
Organism: Candidatus Zixiibacteriota bacterium; assembly: GCA_021159005.1. NCBI lineage: Bacteria > Pseudomonadati > Candidatus Zixiibacteriota > Candidatus Zixiibacteriota bacterium. Next base: position 3,962 of record JAGGSN010000003.1, read on the forward strand.
AAATATGCTCAGGCTTTCCCCGCCTTTGGTTCGGAAAGGATGGGAGCTCCGGTGCAATCATTTGTCAGGATTTCCGACAGTCCGGTGCGATGCCGGAATCAGATTTATGAACCGGATTTTCTGATTGTGCAGGACCCCACTTTAATCGGCACGGTAGATGTTACCGCCGGTTTGAAGCCTGACGGATTATTAATAATCGATACCGAGAAAGATCCGAAAGATTACAATCTCAAAACCGAGGGAAAAATTCTTACCGTCCCGGCTACAAAGATTGCTCTTGAGGTAATCGGCAGAGCGATTCAGAATACCACTTTGCTTGGCTATTTCGCGGCTGTAACTAAGATAATTTCATTCGATGGCGTGAAGAAAGCTATTGAGCATAGGTTCCCGGCGAAAATTGCGGCTAAAAATGTCGCGGCTGTCGAGAGAGCCTTCGCGTTAGTTAAGGAGGAAGCCCATGTCTAAACCGATTCTTTTAACAGTAGGGCCGGGCACTTCCAAAGTCAATAAGACCGGAGCTTGGAGAACGCTTATGCCGGTATTCAAGCACGAGAACTGCAACGATTGCCGTATCTGTGTTACTGTTTGCCCTGATGCCTGCGTATTCGGGCAGGACAGCAAATACAATGCTAATATGGATTACTGCAAAGGGTGCGGTATCTGCGCCTATGAATGTCCGGTCGATGACATTGATATGGTACTGGAGGTGAAATGAGGAAGTTTATTGAAGGCTCGATGGCGGTATCTCAATCGGTTAAGCTTTGCCGTCCGGATGTTATTGCTGCTTATCCTATCACGCCGCAGACCCATATTGTTGAATTCTTAGCGAAGATAGTCGCCGATGGCGAATTGAAAACAGAATTCATAAATGTCGAATCAGAGTTTGGCGCCGCCTCAGTAGTGCTTGGCGCCGCCGCAGTTGGAACCAGAGCTTATTCGGCTACTACAGCCCAGGGGCTTATACTGATGGCTGAGGTGCTGTACAATATCGCCGGTATGAGATTACCCCTTGTGGTTACAGTTGCCAACAGGGCTATGTCCGCTCCGATTAGTATCTGGAACGATCATTCCGATATTGTCGTACTTCGAGATGCCGGAATTATCATGCTTTTCGCTGAGGATGCTCAGGAACTTATGGATATGCATCCGCAGGCTTACAAGATTGCGGAGAATCCCGAAATATCTCTGCCGGTTACCGTGAACATGGATGGTTTCATTCTGACTCACGCTTTCGAGCCGGTTGATATGCTCGACCAGAAAACCGTAGATGATTTCCTGCCGCCGATTAAGCCGGTTGCTAAATTGGATATTGAAAACCCAATTACAATGGGGCTTCTGGCGGAACCAACTTGGTATATGGAAACCCGTTATAAACTTAAAGAGACAATGGAAGACTCGCTTGCGATTATCGAAAAAACCGCTGAAGAATTCAAGGCTTTAACCGGCCGCTGGTATGGCGGATTAATCGATACCTACAGGATGGAAGACGCTGAAACCGCTTTTGTGGCGATGGGTTCGCTTGTTGGCACAATAAAAGATGTTGTCGACACGTTGAGAGCCAAGGGCGAGAAAGTCGGCGTTTTGAAAATCAGAAGTTTCCGGCCGTTTCCTTTTGAGAAAATTCGTGAGACCTGCGCCAACCTTAAGCAGTTGGTTGTTATCGATAAATCATACTCAAACGGTTTCGGAAGCATCCTTCAGGAGGAACTGAAAGCTTGCTTCTATAATCAGAAACATCAGCCGCTTATTTCCGGTTTCGTAGCCGGTCTTGGCGGACGTGATATTCCACCGAAATCTCTTATTGATGCTTACAAAAAATCACAGGGCAAAGAAGTCATTAACCAATTTGTCGACCTTAGAACAGAAGTGTTGGGAGGTTAATTATGGCAGAAACAACTAAGAAAAGAAAAGAAAAACCTCCGGTAACAGAACCATTATTTACCAGCGGTCACCGCGCCTGCGCCGGCTGCGGCGAGGCATTAGGCGCCAAGCTGATTATGAATGCTGCCGGTCCGAATACAATGGTAGTAACCAGCACCGGCTGCCTTGAGGTGTTTTCGACACCGTACCCGGAATCCGCTTGGCGGGTGCCGTGGATACATTCGCTGTTTGAGAACTCATCCGCAGTTGCCTGCGGCGTGGATGCAGGTTTGCGCGCTCTCGGCAAAAGAGAGAATGTCAATGTTATCGCGCAGGGCGGCGATGGCGGCACTGCCGATATCGGAATTGGCTGTTTGTCGGGGATGCTTGAACGCAACCAGCGGGTTTTATATGTCTGTTATGACAACGAAGCCTATATGAACACCGGCGTTCAGCGTTCCGGTCTAACGCCGTTTGATACTAATACAACTACATCGCCAGCCGGCAAGGAATCGTTTGGCAATCCGATTGGTAAAAAGCCGCTGCTTCAGATTGTAGCCGCACACAATATCGCGTATGCGGCTTCGGCAACAGTCGGTTTCCCGGCGGATGTCCAGTCGAAAACCAAGAAAGCGCTGGCTATTAAGGGCGCTACGTTCATTCACCTTCATGTACCCTGCCCGCTGGGTTGGGCATATAGTACCGAGAAAACGGTTGAAATCGCCCGTCTGGCGGTATATACCGGATTGTTCCCGATTATCGAGATGAGGTATGGCGAGGTTACTCGTGTACGCAAAATCAAGAATGACCTCAAGCCGGTAGCCGAGTATCTCAAACTACAGGGACGCTACCGCCACCTATTTGCAGCGGATGAGGGCAAGAAGGAGCTGGAGAAAATCCAGGCGATAGCTGACGCTAATATTGAGAAATTTGGCTTGGCTTAATTAGGGGTTGCAATTTAGTTTGATTGATGGAAGGGCTGTCTGTTTGGCAGCCCTTTTTTTGTTATGATTTTACATAGAGTATTACGATAGGTGATATTAAGTCCTTACGCTCTTTGTATAAATTATCAACAAACTGTGTATTAAGATTTTCTTGATTTTATTTGACTAAATGCATAGCTTCCTGTTTTCCGAATTGGGACACCCGGGGAATATTTATTGATTTACGATAATATCAAATAGTTTTAGTATCGTAGGGCAGGATTCGGAAATTGCTAATATAACGAAATACATTGCAGTAGTTTATATATACGCAGCGAATAGGCAGGTCTCGGAGAGACCTGCCCTACTGACTACGCCGGATAGATGTTGTTGCTTGGAAAAGCGGTCATAGTCATCATCATGCCTTGGTGAGCGCGGATGCAAAGCAGCTTGAGATTTTCGAAGCTTTGAAAGTCCCGAGGCCCTCAATGAAGAGTCTTGTTGTGTCGGATTTCTAATCGCAATTATGGTTAACATATTACAGCGCTGTGCCTTATCAAAACGCAAGTGTTAAACTCCGGCTATGAAAAACAGCTTACCTGATAAACCATCTGTTTGACGCTGAATAACTATCTATCTATATAGTGTGCCCTTCTCTTTGCGTTCTTTGAGATGTTTGAGCATATCCTGAGTCATGGCGTCGAGGTTGTATTCGGGTTTCCAGCCCCATTCCTTGCGCGCCGCCGAATCATCGATAGAATTCGGCCAGGAATCGGCTATCTCCTGACGGTAATCCGGCTCGTAGGTTACCTCGAAACCGGGGATATATTTCTTAATTGAAGCGGCTAATTCGGCTACCGAGAAACTCATCGCGGCATGGTTGAAATCGGAATGATGCTTCAGCTTATTAAAATCAGCCTCAGCCAGTTGGATAGTGCCGTTGATCGCATCCGGCATGTACATCATCGGCAGACGGGTGTCCTCGCTCACGAAGCAGGTGTATTTGCCTTTGTCGACCGCTTCATAATAGATGGCCACGGCATAATCGGTGGTGCCGCCGCCCGGCAGAGTTTCATAGGAGATAATGCCGGGATAGCGAAGCCCTCTGATATCAAGCCCGAAACGCTTGACATAATAATCGCACAATAATTCGCCGCAAACTTTGGTAACCCCATACATAGTAGAGGGTTTTAAAATCGATTCTTGCGGCGTGTTGTCAAGCGGAACACCGGCGCCCCAAACAGCGATTGAACTGGGGATGATAATCCGCGCCATTTCGTATTTGAGGCCCAGTTCAAGGATGCTGATTGTGCCGTTCATGTTAACATCCCAGCAAAGCTGAGGGTGTTTTTCGCCAACAGCCGAAAGGATTGCCGCCATATGATAGACTGTATCGATATCATATTTTTTGACTATTTCCTCAACGCTGTTAATATCGGAAACATCGATGAAGTGAAACGGCCCCGAATTTTTCAGCTCATCCGAGGGTTGGGTTTTACGTCCGGCAGCGATAACGTTTTCCGCGCCGTATTTTCTACGCAGTTCCATAGTCAACTCCGACCCAATTTGACCAACTGCGCCGGTAACTAAAATCTTTTTCATTTCTTTTTTCATAAAGCCACTCTTGTTAAAAATTTATTAATTCTCTTTCTCATGTTAATACGTTCAAATGCACATCAACAATACTGGCGCACACGGACATACAACAGCTATAAAATACAAATCCGGCGGCTAATTTAATAAATACGAATTGGCAAAGCAAGGATTTGTAATATTGTATTTCGCTAAAATATTTCCGCAATATCAAAAATAAAAAAGCCACCTTAATTTGCAGGCGGTCAGGTTGTTGATAAAAAACTGATTCTTCTACCAGAGCTGTCGGAAGCAACTTCCGACAGCACGAAATTTTATAAAATCGTAACGCGTAGGGGCGTATTGCATACGCCCTCTTGTTGCCAAACAGCGTTTGGCAACAAGAAGGGTTTGTTGTTTTGCCAACAGCCTGGGGGCGTTTGCCTCAGGCGAACGCCCCCGCTTGGCAGTCGGAGTGAAACTTGCAAATAATCAGATTTGCCCTCTAAGATACGGCAGAATCATTATCTGTCGGAATATGAATTAGCCAATGATTTACAGACATCGGCAAGCTCAATGAACTCTCTTCTATAGCCATTACTATCAGCGCCCTTCGAATCCCTGGCAAGCTCTAAGACTTGTTCATAGCTGGCATTGCCTTTAAATTGAGAATCACGCAGCAGCATGCCGAATTCTGCCGCGGCGGCGGAGAACCTGAAATTATCCGAGGTGCGTTTAAGCGCGATATCCGTATCGATTACATGATGTTCGATAAGCCTGCTTTTATTGCCATCCGGTTTTTTATATCTGAATTTGACAGTCAGCAATTCCGGGCTTTCAAAAGCATCGCCCCTGAGCCGCATAACCTGATACCGCAATTCGCCGGTTTGAGCTTCAAAATCCTCCGGGTTGGCGGGGATAATCTCATATAAGGCGGTTGCCGTATGGCCCGACCCAAGCTCACCGGCATCCTTGGCGTCATCGGCAAAATCTTCTTTGTTGAGAATCCTGTTCTCATAGCCAATCAGACGGTATGCCTGCACCTTGGCGGGATTGAATTCTATCTGTATTTTAACATCCTTGGCAATGGTGAAAAGCGTGCCTTTCATTTCATTAACAAGCACCTTTTTCGCCTCGATGATATTATCGATATAGGAGTAATTGCCATTGCCCTTGTCTGCCAGCTTTTCCATTTTGGAACCTTTGTAATTGCCGGCGCCGAATCCTAATACTGTCAGGAAAATGCCCTGGTCGCGTTTTTCCTCTATCAGCTTGACAAGTCCTTCATCGCTTGAGATGCCGACATTAAAATCGCCATCAGTTGCCAGAATAACCCGGTTGTTGCCCGACTTCATGAAATTATCTTTAGCAATCTGATAAGCAAGCTTGATCCCCGCCGCGCCGGCAGTACTGCCGCCAGCTCCAAGCCTGTCGATAGCCGCCAAAATAGCATCCTTCTGGCAGCCGGGCGTTGATGGCAATTGAAGACCCGCATTACCGGCATAGGTAACGATAGCTACTCGGTCGCCCTCATCAAGTTTGTTGACCAGCAATTTAAAGGCGGATTTTAAAAGCGGCAGTTTTTCCGGCCTTTTCATCGAGCCGGAAACATCAATAAGAAAAACAAGATTGCTGGATGGCAACTCATTCATCGAAACATCTTTCCCCTGAAGGCCGATATGCGCCAGGCGATGAGTGTTATCCCAGGGGCATTCGGAGATTTCCGTAGTTATCGAAAACGGATGTTTGCCATCAGGCTGAGGGTAATCATAAGTGAAGTAGTTTATAAACTCCTCTATCCTGACTGCATTCTTTGGCGGAAAACTGCCCTTATTGATAAACCTTCTCATATTGCTGTAGGAAGCGGCATCAACATCGATGGAAAATGTTGACAGCGGCGTATCAAGGGCATTTATGAACTTGTTTTCATTGATGAAGTCGTACGCCTCATTATTATAATAAGGCGAAGGAGTTAATATCGTTGTTCGCAGTTTTGATTCGGCTGTTGTTTTAGGTATATTAGTTGAACCATAACCGCCGAGCTGGCCGCGTATTATAGTCTCATCATAAACAGAACCCGACTCACCGGCGCGCGAACTGCGAACATGCAGTTCGTCGACCTTAGACGTAGAACCTTTTTGATCTTTTGCAGCGCCTCCAATATGAATAACTGGAATAATAGCAATCTCATCTTTGCTTGCCCGGTCAACGCAGCTCACCTCGAACTTATCGATATCAGGATGTTTGCCGATGATTGCTATATTCCCAACCTCGATAGCCTCGGATACAAGCTCAAAATTCTGCTCTGCAACAGAATCGGATTGAACCAGTATTTTGGCGACAGTGAACTTGTTATAGCCAATGCAGCTGGCAATTAAAGTATATTTACCGGGCGGCACGTTTATAATAGTATAGGTCCCATCTTTCGGATTGGTATTAGTCCCCATTGTTGTTCCCTCAATCATGACTCGAGAACCGGGAATGGGCTCTTTGGTTTCGCTGTCAACAATCTTACCTGTAATCTTGCCGGTTGTACCGGCGATTGCCAAGTGACAACCTACGACAATTAAAATTAACATTGCCAGTTTGGAATGTTTCAACAGTTTCATGTGTACCTCCACATTTAAAATTAGAGTTTAACTATATTTCATATATTTGATGCAAAAGGGTTAATTTATTCGCCAGCGAATGAATCCGGATTAACTACCTTCTTTGAATTATATACAATCCAGACGGGGTAACTATTCCATTTATTTTGTAATGTCTGATTAGGCAGGTGATTATATGTGTTGTTGATTATAATATATCATTATTCTTCCCCCTTTCAATAAACTTGACAGACCGATAATAAAACTATATTTTAATAGCATAATTGTTCTTAGTGAGATTACTGGTAATTTATTATATTTTAAAGTAATCCGAATAAAGGGAACAGCTTAGGAATGTAAGCGTAAGTTAATTTAATAGTGAGGTTTTAGATATGTTTAATAATAAGGATTTTAAAGTCAAGGTCGGATTAGCCAATATGCTTAAAGGCGGCGTAATAATGGATGTTACCAATGTTAAGCAGGCTAAAATCGCTGAGGATGCCGGCGCGGTGGCAGTGATGGCATTGGAAAGAGTGCCCTCGGATATACGTGAACATGGCGGAGTCGCTCGCATGACCGACCCGGCTATAATTCAGGACATTAAGAAGACCGTAAGTATTCCGGTAATGGCTAAATGCCGTATTGGACATTTCGCTGAGGCGCAGATACTGGAGGCGCTCGAAGTCGATTATATCGATGAGTCTGAGGTTTTAACCCCAGCTGATGAGCATAATCATATCGACAAAGATAAATTCAAAATTCCGTTTGTTTGCGGATGCCGCAACTTGGGCGAGGCGCTCAGACGGATTGGCGAGGGCGCGGCTTTGATGCGCACCAAAGGCGAGGCTGGCTCCGGCAATATTGTCGAGGCTGTCAGACATATGCGGTTGGTGAACGACAGTATCAAACGTCTTACTCAGCTTGATGATAGTCAATTGATGGCTGAGGCTAAAAACCTTGGCGCGCCGTTTGAAATTGTGAAATGGGTAAAAACTCATAAGAGATTGCCGGTTCCGAATTTTGCCGCCGGCGGTATTGCAACTCCTGCCGATGCTTCTTTGATGATGCAGCTTGGCGCCGAGTCGGTCTTTGTCGGTTCGGGGATATTCAAATCATCCGACCCCGAAAAAGCAGCCAAAGCTATTGTGCTGGCAACAACCCACTACCAGGATTTCAAAAAAATTGTCGAACTGTCTAAGGGTCTGGGCGAACCGATGAAAGGCCTCAATATTAAGCAGATTCCGGAAGATGAACTTTTGCAGACAAGATGACTGATGGCATCTTAGCATTACAGGGCGATTATTTCGCGCACGGCCGGGTTCTCGACAAACTCGGCCGCAAATATATATATGTGAAAAAGCCGGAGGAGTTAAATCAGGTCAGCTCGTTGATTATCCCCGGCGGCGAATCCACTACCATCAGAAAGCTGGCAAAGGAAAATGGATTATGGGAGCTTCTGAAGCGATTCAATGGCGCGATACTTGGCACTTGCGCCGGTATAATTCTTCTGGCTGATAAGACGATTAATCCGCCTGAGGAAACACTCAACCGCCTTGATGTTGCAATCTCAAGAAATGCTTATGGTTCGCAAATAAATTCATTTATTTCAATGGGTAATTTGCCATTGATTGGCAAACAAATCGAGATGGTTTTCATTCGCGCGCCGAAGATACAAGATATTGGCAATAGCATAGAGGTATTCGCCGAACATAATGGCGAGGTTGTCGGAGTGAGAAGCGGCAATATAATCGGGCTGACATTCCATCCTGAACTGGCTGAGGATACGGTTATTTATGAAGAGTTTTTCGGGTTGGGAAAGTCTGATACAAGGAAAATACGAATAAAGATAAAATCTTCTAATTAAAACCGCAGATTTGACCGGATTTTGCAGCAGAATATAATCATTAAAATTACACTACTGTCCGGCCTTTTGTCCGCCTTAGGCGGATGCTATAATGATGTCATTCCCACACTGCCCGCGTCATTCCCAACACTGCCCGCGTCGTTCCCAACACTGTCCGCGTCATTCCCAACACTGTCCGCGTCATTCCCAACACTGT
>JAGGSN010000004.1 GCA_021159005.1 Candidatus Zixiibacteriota bacterium
ATAACAAGAATACCATGCCCCGTGTCCGCAGACAGGCGGGCGCCGGCAGGCAGGAAGTGTCGGCATGACCAATCTATAGATTCCCAATCAAGTTGGGAATGACGCGGACGGTGTTGGGAATGACGGCGGACGGTGTTGGGAATGACGGCGGACGGTGTTGGGAATGACGCGGGCAGTGTGAGAATGACATCACTATAACATCCGCCTAAGGCGGACAAAAGGCCGGACAGTAGTGAATATTCATCTAATCCGAATTAATAAATATCGAACCGCTAAATTTTATATGTCAGCCACCGTCCCCGCTGGTAATATATAAAGAACAACATGGATGTTAGCAAGCCTGCCCCGGTAATAGTCCACCAGATAGCATTTTGTGAATAGCCAAGATGAACGGTTAAAATATAAACAGGAATTATTTCTAACCCCCAGGCATGAATAATATTTAATACCATCGACGGCATATTAAAACCAACGCCAAGATGAATCTGTCCAACCATTAAAAAGAGCCCAATAAAAGGGAATCCTAAAGCGAGTATTTTAAGCATTTCGCTTCCCAGAGATATTGTTTGGGGATTATCAAAAAACAGGCTGATTATATTGGCTGAAAAAGTAAAAACTGCTAAGCCTAACGTCAACATAATAACAACGCTTAAAAGAATAGCTTGGTCGCCAATTTTTTTAGCGCGTTCATATTTTTCGCCGCCGAGATTATGACCTATCAATGCCGATAAGCCCAGACCTATTCCCACCAGGATAGAGATGCCAAATGCCGACACCTGGTTGCCAACTCCATAAGCGGCTACTACCGATGCGCCGAATGGGGCGACCATCTTTACGATTATCAATCTGGCGCTGGAAAATGACAGGTCGCCAAACCAGGCTGGTATGCCAATTTTGAGCATTTTCCACATCGAAACGATTGAAATGCTCTCCTTACCTTTAAAATGAAGTTTTACATTAGTGAAATCACCGTAGAACAATACTATACCAAGCGCAAATGTCAATACATAGCTAATAATAGAGGCAATAGCTGCACCCTTTATACCTAAAGCCGGAAAACCAAAGTACCCAAACATAAAAATAGGGTCGAGCAGCATGTTTAAAATATTTGACCCAAGCATTAAATATAAAGCCATCTGAGGATTGGCAACACCGCGCATGCCGGTAAAAATCGAATAAGTGGCATACATAACCGGCATACCCAGAAATATAATCTGGCCATATTGGATTCCCATCTCAAGGACTCTTCCCTCGGCGCCGATAAGCGCCAATATATCGCCTGCAAAAATATAACCAATAATGCCGAATATTAGGCCAAAGAACAACTTCAGAACTATAGCTTCTTTAATAGCCTTTTCGGTTAGGTCATAAGTCTTTTCGCCATACCGGCGGGATATAATTGCTACTGAGCCAGGTCCGACAAGTTGATTGAAAGAAAAAAATACCCAAATAATGCTGCCTAAAAATGTTATCGCCGCCACTCCGGTTTCTTTCTCCGGAAGTCTCGATACCCACCAAGTATCGGCAAAATGGTAAATATGATGGGATAAGAAACCGACCATCGAGGGCAAGCCCATTTTCAAAATCGAGCCAAAGATGGAACCTTCGGTATAATCTGTGCGCTGTTTGGTATCCGGGCTGGTATGATTATCCATACTATTTCAATAAATGCTCCATGAAATAAACATATGACCGAGCGTACGAATCGATTACCTGCCGTTTGGAGGTGCCCCAGTGGCCGGTTGATACCTCCTCGAAATAGTTAACATTTTTCCCCAATGCCGAAAGCAAACAACTCCACCGTCTGGGACCGCCGGCAAATACTCTGGGGTCGTTGAAACCGGCTGTTATCAGCATCGGTTTGCTGACATTATCAGCCTTGAAAATCGGCGATAAATCATGCGTCAACTCGCTTCCGATTGGCCCGTATTCGCGTTCCCAACCGGCAAGGAAAGTAACATCTCCATGAGAGTTGCTGTAATCCATATCAGCCTCACCCACCTCGCTTATAGCGCAGGCGAATTTTTCCGGGGCGGTTACTGCCAGATAGTTGACCACATAACCGCCATAAGAAGCGCCCCAAATACCGATATTATCTGGATTCGAATAACCCGCCTCAACTAAGTAATCGAGAGCGGCTATACAATCATCTAAGGCATTATAACGCCCCTCAAGGTTGTCGGCGGCTTCCCATTGGGAACCATAACCGGTTGAGCCTCTAACATTGGGAAACATCATAATAAAACCGTTGGTTAAAGCGAAAGCTATATTCCTCTGGAAATAGGGACGACTCTGACCGGGCGGACCGCCGTGATATTCCACTATGGCAGGGTTTAAGCCATCCTTTTTGGTGCCGGATGGCAAATACAATAATGATGGTATCATGGCGCCATTTTTTGATGGATACTGGATTGCCTTAACCTCTATTTCAGAAAAATCAAAACCGAATGTAGAAACAGCTGCCACAGTTTCCAGACTATCCGCCCCTAAATAGGAATAATAAATAGTCGGTGATTTATTTGGAGAACTGTAACCGAACAAAATGTTTCCCTTGTCATTAGCGCCAAACTCAGAGACTACTCCAATCTCAGTTGGGGGGAAATTAATTTTATTGCCGAAAATATCTATAGCGGCAACCTGCGAGTAGCCATTGCTGTTCAAAATCAATATGCCGGTAGATATCGATCTAATATATTTAAACTCATCAATAGTCATTTTAGGGTTATACAATATTTTTAACCTGTCGGGCTTATTAATATCGATACAAACAAGCTTGTTATACTCATTATCTTTCGATAGTTCATTGGTGATTGTAACTACTCGGTCATCGCCGGTAAAAAATGAGTATTCATACTGGCCCTTTTTAGATATATTTTTTATTTCAAGAGATAATTCATCAACTATAAAAATTTGACTTTCGGAAAACGAAAACCAGCGTTCGCATAATATCAAGCCATCCTGATAATCGCAAATATCAACCCATTCATTCTCAGAATAAAGCGAATCGAGAGAGCCTGTGGGAATAGAATATTTACATAAGACACGGTTGGTATCGCTGGCAACTATCAAAAAGAATTCATCTCTATTTTTGAAAACGACATTAGTATATTCAATTTCCGGGCTTACTAAAAGCGGCTCGAAACTGCCATTACGGTTAAATTTGAATATATCGTGCTTTTCACTGCCGTATTTCATAGCCCCGACCAAAATATAATCGCCAGAGGGGTGCACATGATAATAATAGATAGTATAACCCTCATCAGCCCAGTTATTAGGTGTTACCTGCACCGGCCAGCCCATAGGTGAATCCAAGTAAAAAATATGTTCTATCTCACCGGTCAACCTCATGAGGAAATACATCCGGCCGGTATTGTCTATTTGCGGCGAGGAAATATAGTCGATTCCCATAAGGAACGACAGGTCGTTATATGTCTTATCCCAGTAGGCGGAATTTTGCAGTTTGTCGTTCGTAACTTTATTACAGCTATCAATATAAGCCATAATTTTAGCGGTATCGGATATAACCCATTTATCGATTTCGCTAAGAATCATTTCGGGCTCAGCGGAATAGCAAACCGCCGCCAATAAGATGACGGCAATTGCCATATAATTGTAAAGCCTTCTCATATTTTCTCCAACTTTCAAGTAATTTTAATTGTAGGATAAATCATAATTATTATACACATTAGGAATTAACCTAAATGAGGATGTTTTTGCAATTACTTTTATTTTTATACTGGATTTTGCAGCCATGCCCGCCGGCAGGCAGATTGGAATTTTATCATAGCAGTGATTATCATATAAGAGATTGTTGTGAATCGATATCATTACACATTAGGAAAAAAATAACCTCATGGAAAAGGGAGATATCAGATAATTATCTTAATATTTTTACAACCGTCAACACACCCCTAAATCCCCCGTCACTGGCGGGGGATTTTTTGCAGCGGCGCAATATTTGAAAATGCTGGGAACCTAACTCCCCTCTCAAGAGGGGACTTTCAAATTGCATAATCATATGACGCGTTAACGCAGACATTTAGAGTGGTTAGTGTAAGTCCTCAAGTTTAGAGTGGTTGGTGTACGTCCTCGTGCACCAACGTTCTATTATTCCCCTCTTGGGAGGGGTCAGGGGTGTGTTCTTAATGTTAAATGCTCAACACATTTTAACTCTGGTTACTAAAAGCCGCTTAGCAACCAGGGGAATTCCGAATAATTTATTTATAGTTCTACTGCAAAATCAGGGTTTTATAAATAATGCAGGCGATAAAGCCCTCTTAGCGAAAAGTCAGGAGTCATTTGCTGCCGCAACTTGCTCTATATATATTATTTCACTTTTTAGTTATCAAACGTTGATTGATAATAAGAATATAAGGCTATGTCTTAACTTTTTCGGTTTCCGATTCCTCTATCAACCGATACTTGCAATTGGTGCAGTAAAGATGATCGCCGTGAGTTTTAGTCGATTTTTCAACCATAAAGCTATAACCGCAGGCAGGACATTGCTTGGGAACAGGCTTGGAGTTGACAGCATACTTGCAATCCGGATAACGCGAGCAGGAATAGAATATCCCTCGCCATGATGTTCTTTCAATCAATTCGCCGTCGCAGTCTTTCATCGGACATTTAACACCGGTGGAGATTTTTTCCGTAGTTTTGCATTCGGGATAATTGGAACAGGCAATAAAACGTCCAAATTTACCCTGACGGATTTCCATCTGGGCTCCGCAATTAGGGCATTTTTTATCGATTTTCTCGATTTCCCCCTCCAACGGCTTGGTATTTTTGCAATCAGGGTAGGCGCTGCAAGCTAAAAAGCGTCCGTTGCGGCCATATTTAAGTACCATTGGCGAGCCGCATTTATCGCAAATCTCGTCGGTTTTTTCAATAGTCTGCTTTTTAATATCTTTAGTATTTTTCTCAACCCGCTTGAGGTCCTCGATAAACGGCTTGTAAAAGCCATTTAAGATATCCACCCAGTTATCCTTGCCAAGCTCAATATTGTCAAGTTCATCCTCCATAGTAGCGGTGAAATCGGTATTGAAAACATCCGGGAAATTATCAACCAGAATCTTATTGACTATCTTGCCCAAGTCGGTCGGCTGAAACCGCCGTTTATCCTGCCGGACATACTTGCGAGAACTGAGAGTTGTAATAATCTGGGCATAAGTTGAGGGTCTGCCGATACCTTTTTCCTCCAGCTCTTTAACCAGACTGCCGGAGTTAAATCTCGGTGGTGGTTGAGTAAAATGCTGTTCGGGGAACAGTTCCGATAATTTCAACGACATCCCTTCCTGAAGTTTAGGGATTTTTTTCTTAATATCATCGTCATTACCGCCATTAATATATACTTTTTTAAAACCATCAAACGCTATCTCTTGATGATAAGCTTTGAATAAATACTTGCCGCCTGAGATTTCAACGGTAGTAGTTTTATATTCAGCCGGAGCCATCTGAGAGGCTAAGAAACGCGACCAGATTAGCTGGTAAAGTTTGAATTGATCTTTCGATAAATATTTTTTAACAGCCGCTATATCCCTGAAAGCTGAGGTTGGTCGTATAGCCTCATGCGCCTGCTGAGCATTTTTGCGCGCTTTATGCTTTACCGGCTTGGCTGATATATATTGTTTGCCAAATTTAGCGGTGATATATTCTTTGGCTTCTTTTTTAGCTTCATCGGCAATACGATACGAATCGGTTCGCATGTATGTAATCAGTCCAACCTGGCCTTCATCGCCAATCTCCACACCCTCATATAACTGCTGAGCAGCCATCATTGTCTTTTTATTGCCGAACCCAAGTTTGCTAAAAGCATCCTGCTGAAGAGCGCTGGTAATATATGGCGGCGGCGGTTGGCGTACTAATGAACCTTTTTTAAATGAGGATATTGTAAATGCTTGCTTTTTAATATCACCGCATGTTTTATCAGCTTTGGCCTGACTGTCTATCTCCGGTTTAGCCCCGTCAATTTTCATTAGCTTAGCGGATATTTTCTTGCTCTTATCAACAAAATCAGCATCAAAAGTCCAGTACTCTTGCGGGACAAATTTTTCAATTTCTACCTCGCGCTCACAAATCATCCTCAATGCAACAGATTGAACCCGTCCAGCGGAAAGTCCGTAGGTTATTGTTTTCCATAAAAATGGCGAAACTTTATAGCCAACTAAACGATCGAGAATGCGTCTTGCCTGCTGAGCATAAAATTTATTGATATCAATATCGCCGGCGTTTTGAATTCCCTCAAGGACTGCCTTTTTCGTAATCTCATTGAAAGTAACCCGATAAACCTTGTTTTTCATTTTGCCCAATTTGCTAGCTAAATGATAAGCAATAGCCTCACCCTCTCGATCGGGATCGGGAGCTAAATATACTTCTGATGCTTTACGGCTCTTTTTGATCAGCTCCTTCAGTAAAGCGCCTTTGCCTTTTATGCTTATATATTCAGGTTTGAAACCATTATCAACATCAACGCCAAGTTTTGATTTTGGCAAGTCAATAATATGACCATTTGTCGAGGCAAGCTCGTATCCCTTACCTAAAAATTTCTTAAGCGTTTTAGTTTTCGTGGGTGATTCTACGATTAAAAGTTTCATTAATATATCTTTCGCCCTATACTGCCATTATCCCGGAAACATTTCTTCTTCTGATGGTTTATCTTTTACGATAGAATAATTCACTTTCCCATCAGCTACTTCATTAATAGCCTCGGTAGTAACCTTTAATGGATATCGCGGCAGCGGCGCATCAGGACCTAACTGCTCATACTCTGCGACACGCTTATCATTTATTTTCCTGGCTAACCTGGAAGCTACAATTACCGCTTTATACTTGTTTTTAATTACTTTTTCCAATTTTTGCTTGATACTGTAATCCATAATGCTCCTAACATAAAATTTTATCGGCTTGTTTATTCCAAACCTAAAAGCTTAATTAAAGATTTTTTCCAATATTGTTTATCATTAAGCCGCTTTGTTTTTAATCGTTCGGTTTTAATTATCATGCTTATTTGTTCAACCGCAACGTTAAGATTATTATTAACTGTAATATAATCATACTCAGTCCAGCTTTTCAATTCCTCTGCTGCTGTTTCAATTCGTTTTTTTTGAGCTTCCGTTGTTTCTGTTAGACGTTTTTTCAATCGTCGCTTCAACTCGGTCATACTGGGAGGCATCAGAAAAACAGCAACAGCATCAGGCATTATTTTCTTAATCGATTTTCCGCCCTGAATATCAATATCTAAAAGAACTACTTTACCATAAGCAATAGTTTCCTTTAATTGCTTAATCGGCGTACCATACCAGTGGTTAAGATATTTAGCAGTCTCAATAAAATTGCCGGCTTTTTTATTTCTTGAAAAATCGTTTTCTGTCATAAAGAAATAGTCAATTCCATCTCGTTCGTTTTGTCGAGCAGGACGAGTAGTAGCTGAAACCGAGAACTGAAAATCATCATGCTTTTCGAGAAGCTTGCGGCAAATCGTTGTCTTGCCGGTTCCCGATGGTGATGATATTACAACTGCGAGGCCTGGTTTCATCATTATTTTACAATTCCTTATGAGTTGTTGCTGCTTATTAAGCTGCTAAAAATAATTTTGCTTTTACTGCGAATACCGAGCATTGTTCATTCGGTATATTTTTTATTAATATTATTAACGCCCTAACTTAAGACTTACTCAATGTTTAAAACCTGTTCGCGAAGTTTTTCCAGTTCATCCTTGATGTTTATTGCCAGCAGGGAAATCTGGTAATCTGCCGCTTTTGAGGCTATTGTATTAGCTTCTCTGTTCATCTCCTGAAGGATAAACGATAATCGCTTGCCAACTGCGCCATCCTGATTAAGCGCCTGCCGGTAGCTATCGAAATGTGAATGCAGACGCGTAATCTCCTCGGTTATATCCATTTTCTCAGTGATAATTGCCGCTTCCTGGGCAATACGCTGTTCGTCAACAGGATAATCATTTAAAACTTCCTGAATTTTCTGCTTAAGCTTTTCCCGATAGGCGCTGATATTAGCTGCAGCGATTTCCTTTATGCTATTAACATATTCAGTCAATTTATTTAGTCTATTAATAAAATCGGCATGAAGGTTTTTACCCTCAGCCAACCGCATCCGGTAAAGATGCTCTATTGCTTGACTGCACACCGGTTCAACATCAGCCCATATTTTTTCCATATCGACATCGGCGGTTTTAGCGGTAATAAGATCAGGCAGCGTGATGAAATGCTCGATGCCGATTTTTTCCGAAAGGTTGTAGCGCGCTTTCAAATCGGTTAGCACATTATGATACATATCGGCGATTTCCGTATCTAATGAAAGCCGCCCGGCCGCTTGAATTGTGTTTTCAATAACTAGCGAGAAAAATACTTTACCGCGCTTGACTTTAGCAGACAGAAGTTTTTTAATTTTTTGCTCCAGTTCCATCAAGGTCTTGGGCGTCCGTATCTGCATGTCTAAATAGCGATTGTTCACTGAGGATATTTCCACGACTATTTTGTAATCATCCAAAGCCGTCTCGGCGCAGCCATATCCTGTCATACTTGCAATCATAGTCACCTCGAATCAGCTTGGAAAATATAATAATCTCAACTAAAGTCAATATTTTCTTGACAAACTTATAAAAAATATCTCTTAATGCCAATTATGATAAGGCAAAGACTAACAACTATAGATATAAATATCCTTGCCAGAGAACTAAACAAAACACTTTCCGGTAAGACCATCATTAATATCGAGTTAAAAGCAAATAACGTCCGTTTTCAATTTCCCGATATTATTCTAAGGTATTGTATAACATCAGGTTGCGTTTATCTGATTATTGATAATAACATGCCCAAAGGTAAAAAATGGCTGGCAAACCTTAAGGGCGGGAAAATTGATAACATCAGCCAATATCAACTTGACAGGCTTATCAGATTCAGCATAACCCTGTTTGATAAGCTTGGCAAAAGAAAAGAGTACCACCTTTATTTTGAGTTTTTCCAAAATGGCAATATCCTGATGACTGACGGCGATGATATAATAATAACCAGCTTAAGAAAACCGGAGTTGTCGGGGAGCAAATACCATGCAACTAACCCGCAGGGCTTCAATATATTACATTGCAATGAAAACCACTCACTTAATACTGAGGATGTTAATAAGATAAAATCCTTTAAGTTTATTCAATATTCTGAAATGTTGAATGATAGCCCTCAAAATTTGCTCAAATATATCATAGACCAACAAGAAAATCCCTCGCCGCATATTATTAAAAACGATGATAATGAAATTATAGGTTTTGCTTTTTATAGTCCGCCATATATTGAATCCCTCACCGGCGAAAAAATCGATAGTTTCCTTGAGGCTGTTACACTTTATGTTGCGGCGAATACTGTTGAAAAGCCAACTAAAACCGCTGATTATACTAAGCTTCTGAAAAAAGCTGAAAAGAAACTAAAAGCAATCGAAAAGGAACTTGTCAACGCCAAGGAATATCATAAATACCGCCTCTATGGAGAAATAATTCTTGCCAATATCCGCAATATCAAAAAAAGCGGAAATGATTATATTTTACCGAATCAATATGCTGCCGACCAGGAACATGTCAGGATATCTATTAACCCCGCCTTAAGCCCGAAAAAGAACGCCGATGCCTGTTTTACCAAAGCTCGCAAACTTGAGCATTCTGTGCCGGTATTAATAGACAGGCTCGCCCAGCAAAAAGAGGAAACTATCCGGCTTAGTAAGTTGGCGGATGCTCCGCCAAATGATGAGGCTGAAGAGGAAAAGGAGCTATTAAAACCCGAAATCCTAAAAGCTAAATTGCCTTTCAGGCAATATAAGCTTGATGGCGGCTGGCACGTATATGTCGGCAAGTCGGCTTCCTCTAATGATGAACTGACATTCTCATTCGCTAAAAAGCATGATTTCTGGTTTCATGCCTGGCAGGCGGCGGGGTCGCATTTGGTTTTACGGGGTCCTCAAAAAGGCGCTATTCCCGATAAGAAGATTTTGTATAAAGCCGCCTCGATAGCGGCTTGGTTTTCCAAAGCCAAAGGCTCCGGCAAAGCGCCGGTTATCTATACTGAGGTACGTCATGTGCGAAAGATACGAGGCGTTCTCGGTAAAGTAAATGTCTCGCGCGAAAAACAATTGATGGTAAAACCGGAAAAGCCTTGACCTAAGATTTAGCAATCAATATTATCTTTTCAAGCTGATGAGTCGATAAATCGACATCGATCAGCATTGCCATTAAGCAAGCAATGCTGTTTAATTATGGTTAAGGAGCCGTAAATGTATAAAAAAGAAAAACTAAAAAGCCTTGTGCTCGAAAAAGCTGTCAAACGGGGCGATTTCACTTTGGTGTCCGGCAAAAAATCGAATTACTATATCAACGGCAAGCTGGTGTCGCTGGCCTCTGAGGGGCTGGCGCTTATAGCGGAGTTTTACTTAGCCGAGATAGAGGGCGAAGACATTGAAGCCGTTGGCGGTATGACTATCGGAGCCGATCCGATTGTCGGGGCGATATTGACATTAGCAGACAGTAAAGGCATCAAGCTTGATGGCTTCTTAGTTCGCAAAGAGCCGAAAGGGCATGGCACAAGAAGCCAGGTCGAGGGACCTGTTAAGGATGGCGCTAAAGTCGCTATTATCGAAGATGTAACCACAACCGGCGGTTCATCTTTGAAAGCTATCGAGGCTTTAAAGCCGCTCAATTGCGAAATAGCCAAGGTGATTACTTTGGTAGATCGTCAGCAAGGCGCGGTTGAGAATTTCAAGAAATGGGGCTATAAGTTCAGCTCGATATTTACGAAAGAGGAACTGGGATTGTAGCAATTTCCAGCCGGGGGCAAACTTTATCAACAACTTGGTGCGGTTAGTTAATTATCCCTGCATATTAGCCCAGATTTTACAGTTGAATTATTATAGATTAAATTCAATTATAGGGTGAACGGCATCCGCCTAAGGCGAACCCCTTATTCCCCTCTTGAGAGGGATCAGGGTGGTTGGTATACGTCCTCGTGCACCAACATTTTATTATTCCCCTCTTGAGAGGGGATTTAGGGGTGTGTTGACAGTTGTATTAATAAAACCGTTATTTTCAAGTGCTGTCAGGTCACCATATCTGTCTGATAGCACAGCATCACTAAATAAAGATGTCGGAAGTAACTTCCGACAGCACAGAAAACAAGCTGTATGGCTGACCTGCAATTGAATAAAAAATTGGGAAGCTCTTAATTAATATCTCTATTGACAAGCCGATAACTTATACTATCTTCTCTCCAGAAATTATTGATAAAGGACACGACGATGCGCGATGAAATGAAACATATCCGAAACTTCTGTATAATTGCCCATATCGACCATGGCAAATCGACTCTGGCCGATAGGCTTTTAGAACTTACCAATACTATCGATTTGCGCCATATGAGAAAACAGGTGCTTGATACCATGGACCTCGAACAGGAACGAGGAATCACTATCAAGTCGCACGCTATCAGGATGGAATACAAAGCCGCCGATGGCATCGATTATACGTTAAACCTTATCGATACGCCCGGGCATGTTGATTTTACCTATGAGGTCTCGCGGTCGCTTATGGCCTGCGAGGGCGCGCTTCTGATTGTGGATGCCGCTCAGGGAATTGAGGCGCAGACACTCTCCAACCTTTATATGGCTCTCGAATCCGATTTAGCCATCATCCCGATTATCAATAAAATAGACCTGCCTTCGGCTGACGTTGACCGAGTAAGGGAAGAGATTGTGGGGCTGATTGGCTGCAAACCGGAGGAAATATTAGCTGTTTCCGCCAAACAGGGTATCGGTATCAAGCTGGTGGCTGAGACGATTGTTGAACGCATCAAGCCGCCGGAGGGCGACCCTGATGCCCCAGCGCGGGCGCTGATATTTGATTCCGCATTCGATAATTATCGCGGCGCTATCGCTTATGTCAGGGTTTTCGATGGGACATTCCATAAACGCGACTGGGCGCGATTCTTCTCTCATGATAAAAAGCATGAAATCGATGAACTGGGATATTTAGTTTTGAAATATATCCCTCGCCCGAAACTTACAGCGGGCGAGGTCGGCTATATAATAGGCAATATCCGTCAGGTTTCGGATACCCGCGTAGGTGACACTATTACCACCCGTGAAAAACCGGCATCAAAACCCCTGCCCGGTTTCAAGCAAGCCAAGCCGATGGTGTTTGCCGGCATCTACCCTACCGATGCTGAAAGCTTCGATGTTTTGCGTGAGGCGATGAGCAAACTTCAGCTTAACGACGCCTCCCTGAGATTCGAACCGGAAACCTCAACGGCTTTGGGATTTGGTTTCAGATGCGGCTTTCTGGGTTTATTGCACATGGAGATTATTCAGGAAAGGCTTAGCCGCGAGTATGATATCCCGATTATCACTACCGTTCCCAGTGTTAAGTATCGCGTTATTAATAAGGATGGTTTAGTAATTGAGGTGGATAATCCATCGAAAATGCCCGAGCCCGGCAAAATCGACCGGATAGAGGAACCGTATGTTAGAGCCTCGATAATTGCGCCTGCCGAATATATCGGCGGTTTGATGAAACTCTGCCTTGACCGCCGCGGAATCTACCTTAATACGGAATATATCGACCAGATGCGGGTCAACCTTCATTATGATATACCGCTATCGGAGATTATTTTCGATTTTTTCGACAAGCTCAAGTCAATATCGCGCGGGTATGCATCGCTTGATTATGAATTCAAGGATTACCAGGAATCGAAGCTTGTCCGTTTGGATATCCTTTTAAATAACGACCCGGTTGATGCCCTCTCGGCGATTGTTCATAGCGATAAGGCATATCATTGGGGACGTAGTCTTTGCGAAAAGCTGCGAAAGCTTATCCCCCGTCAGATGTATGAGGTAGCTATTCAGGCGGCAATCGGCACCAGGATTATCTCCCGCGAATCAATCAAACCGCTTCGCAAAAATGTAACCGCCCGCTGTTATGGCGGCGATATTACCCGAAAACGAAAGCTTCTGGAAAGACAAAAAGAGGGTAAAAAGCGGATGAAGCAAGTAGGTACGGTAGAGGTTCCGCAGGAGGCTTTTTTAGCGATTTTGCAGGTGGATAAATAGTTACTACTGTTCGGCCTTTTGTAACGATTCTTTGTTCTTGTTACTTCCCATTGAGTTAGTAAAAGGCTTTCTGGATTCCCGTTTTCGGGCTTGTTGAAAAACCCCTTGATTAATGCTATTGGATATAGTAAAGAATATCAT
>JAGGSN010000005.1 GCA_021159005.1 Candidatus Zixiibacteriota bacterium
ACAAACGTCCCAGAATAAAATTAATCACCCCTAAAACCGGGTTTTTCAACAAGCCCTCAAGTTGGGAATGACGCGGACAGTGTGGAAATGACGCGGGCAGTGTGGGAATGACATCACTATAGCATTCGCCTAAGGCGGATAAAAGGCCGGACAGTAGTGATTTGAAATAAATAATTAATAATACGAGTTATTATTAAGAGATATTTTAAAGTAAAATCGCTTGCTTTTTTACTGCCAATTATTATTATCCTTAAAATTGAATAAACGTGGAGGAATAATGCCAAAGGTTTTAGATAACATACAGATAGGCCCGATGAACTGGAAGATGCGGATTGAAATCCCGAAATTGGTTTCTAAAGCTAAAGCCGGTCAATTTGTAATTATAAGAGTCAACGAACGGGGCGAACGCGTGCCAATGTCTATCGCCGGATTGGATAGAGACAACGGTGTGCTGACAATAGTATATCAGGTTGTCGGTAAAACATCAGCTTTGATGACCACAGTTTCTGCCGGCGGAGAGATTGCCGATTGTGTAGGCCCGCTGGGTGTGCCATCCCATGTGGAAAACTGGGGAACTGCCTGCGTAGTTGGCGGCGGCATTGGCATCGCGCCAATATATCCTATTGCTCAGGCATATAAAGAAGCTGGCAATAAATTGATTACCATTATCGGGTCGAGGTCTAAGGATATTTTATTTTATGAAGAAGAACATAAAACAATTGCCGATGAGTTTTATGTTTGCACCGATGATGGTTCGTATGGTCATCATGGTTTTGTCTCGGATGTACTTAAAAAACTTCTGGATGACAGCCAAAAAATAAAAATGATTATGGCAATTGGCCCGGTGCCTATGATGAGAGTTGTAGCCAACTTAACAAAAGGATATAATGTGCCTACCTGGGTATCATTAAATCCGATTATGATTGACGGCACTGGCATGTGCGGCTGTTGTCGCGTATCATTAAACGGTGAAACTAAATTTGCCTGCGTCGATGGACCCGATTTTGACGGCCATTTAGTAGATTTTGATCTTCTGACTAAACGTCTTAGCTCATATAAAAATCATGAAAGAAGAGCCATGAAAGAATTTTTAAATAGTCCCGAATGTAAATTGGCCAAATCGGTCAAGAGTTTTAAATATCCTGATTAATTGTTGATTACATATTTAGAAGGATAATTGGATTTTTAATAGATTTTCTATATACGGAGTTTATTGTGGTTGAAAAAATATCAAAAAAAGAGCGATTGAAAATACAGCGTCAGGAAATGCCGGGACAGGCTCCCCAGGAACGCAACAAAAATTTCAAAGAAGTGCCGTACGGATTATCTGAGGAACAGGCGCTAATCGAGGCGGCGCGCTGCTTAGAATGTAAAAAACAGCCTTGCATCGATGGCTGTCCGGTTGAGGTTGATATTCCCGCCTTCATAGATTTAATTCTTCAGAAAGATTATGCGGCGGCGGCGCGCAAGATAAAAGAAACCAACTCGCTTCCTGCTATATGCGGTCGGGTATGCCCGCAGGAAGAACAATGCGAAGCTAAATGTATTACAGGGAAAGCTAAAAATGGTACGCCTGTCGCTATCGGGTATCTTGAACGGTTTGTCGCCGATTACGAGCGCGACAACAACCTTGTGCAATTGCCCAAAATAGCGCCTTCAACAGGCAGAAAAGTAGCTATAGTAGGTTCCGGTCCCGCCGGTCTGACTGTTGCCGGCGATTTAGTTAAACTTGGCCATGATGTTACTATTTTCGAGGCTCTTCATAAACCGGGCGGTGTGTTAGTATATGGTATTCCCGAATTCAGACTTCCTAAAAATATTGTTCAAGCTGAGTGTGATTTTATGGCTCAGATGGGAGTAAAATTCGTTAATTCAGCGGTAATCGGAAAAACCGATACCATCGACGAACTTTTCGGGATGGGCTTTGACGCTATCTTTGTCGGTACCGGCGCAGGCTTGCCGAATTTTATGGGTATCCCCGGTGAAAACCTGATTGGCATTTACTCTGCCAACGAATACCTTACTCGCTCAAATTTAATGCGCGCCTTTGATTTTCCTACCTATGACACGCCTATTATTAAGGGTAAAAACGTAGCGGTTCTTGGCGGCGGCAATACTGCTATGGATTCGGTGCGAACAGCTTTGAGATTAGGCGCTGATAATGCCTACATCGTCTATCGCCGAAGCGAAAAGGAGATGCCTGCTCGAATTGAGGAGATTCATCATGCCAAGCAGGAGGGCGTACAGTTTCACCTGCTGACAACGCCGATCAAATATATTGATGACGGCGAGGGCAAAGTTAAAGAGATGGAATGCCTGCGTATGGAACTTGGCGAACCGGATGCCTCGGGACGTCGCCGTCCAGTGCCGATTGAAGGCTCGAATTTTATAATGAAAATCGACCTTGTAGTGGTAGCAATTGGCAATTCATCCAACCCCTTAGTCCAAAAAACCACTCCCGGACTCGAAGTTAACAAATGGGGCAATATCATTGTGAACGAAGAGACAATGCAAACCTCGAGGAAGGGTCTTTATGCCGGCGGCGATATTGTTACTGGCGGCGCCACTGTTATTTTAGCGGCAGGCGCAGGTAAAACCGCAGCCAGAGCAATGCATAAATATTTAATGGAAGAAGTTAAAAAGTAAACATTCGATCTGTCAACTGCTGCGTTCTAATTTAACTTTGCCTGTTGCCGCTAAGAGAGAAATAATAAAATACTCAGCCTGTTCAGGTCTTTCAATATCAATTGAGCCTGAGGTGGATGCCGAACCATCCGAGAAGAAAATCACTGTGTTATTATTGAATGTACAATCCGAATATTCAAAATTGGATTCCATGTCAATTGGTCCTTCGATAAGAGAATCAGCCCCATTACTATATATTGCGTTACTTGGCTGATGTGTATCCTTGAAGAAATAAAGCTGTTTATTGTCGACATCAAAGTATACTCCGTACTGATTATTTTCCGCCACAGCTTTACTTCGCGCCTGGCGAAGGTAATTCAGATTTTGTTTAGCTTCGCCTTTAAGCTTCATATTTGGAATCCAATCGAAAAAGCTGGGGGCTGCCATTGATGCCGTTATTCCTATTATAACAACAACAATCATCATCTCTAACATTGTAAACCCAGCCTGCTTATGATTTTTTATTCTATTCATTTTTCAACCTCATTATTAATTGTGCTTATAAATATTTCTTTAGTCTCACCGTTGTTGAATAACTTTTTCGGGCTATCTTGCTTGGCAAGTTATCCTTACAATTGACAAGCGTTATCTCAATTTGCGCTATGTCGGGGGTTAGCTCCAAATATCGAAGAGATTCTACGCCATCGATAATTATCTTAACGGAACCGTCAATCGATTCATAAAGAGCTCCGCAACCCTCGATATGATTCACATAATACATTATTTCAACATCATTATGCCGCAAGATTAGCGTATCAGATTTTTCGTTATGATTAATCTGCATCGGATTCTGGTTATTAGTGTTTGCATAACCGGCAAGTTTAAAATGATAACCGATTTTATCAAAGGCGCCTTTTGCCCGTACAGCCATTAAACTGGATATATCATCGCAATAAACTTGTTCGCTGTTGTTATAGTCAATATTCAGGATAGCGGTTGACAACACCGAAATAGAAATTACTAAAACCAGAAGTTTCACCATGATATTGCCTTTTATCCTTCCTGTTTTCATTAATATTGTCCTGACGCAAACTTATTGCAATTATAATGCCGCAGTATTGATAATAATTGCCAAACATAATATCTTATAAATCACTGACTTATAATACAGGCGACATATATGTTTAAAAATATATCCTATAACTTCAATTAATATATTGGAATATAGCAAATGAATATGGGAATAATCCAATAATGATATTGTATCATTGGCTAATATTTGTGAAAGGGCATATTAATCAGGATTTTGCAGTTGAATTATTGCTTTCGAATCACTGATGACCGGTTTTTTCCATAAAATTTTTGATAGTATTCACGCTACTGTCCGGTGTTTTCAGCAGAATTCTTGAATGATATATCACTACTGTCCGGCCTTTTGTCCGTCTTAGGCGGATGCTATAATGATGTCATTC
>JAGGSN010000006.1 GCA_021159005.1 Candidatus Zixiibacteriota bacterium
TGGGAATGACATCATTATAGCATCCGCCTAAGGCGGACAAAAGGCCGGACAGTAGTGATATTTTTTATGAATAATGCGGGCTAAGAAACTGAACTTTCGTGAGAGGAATAATAGAAAAAAGGGCGTCCACCTTAGGCGGACGCCCTTGTAAATAGCATTGAATGTGATTCTCTTATTTCAGAAGCAGCATTCGTTTTGTGTATGTTTCATCGCCTGTTTTTAATACATACAGGTACAGACCGGAAACTACATTGTTGTTTTCAGAATCGACGCCGTTCCAGGTCAATATATGCTGACCGGCTTCCATTTTTGATGAATTCAGGGTTGTTACTTTACGTCCCAGCATATCATAAACAGTCAGATTGACATAACCTTCCTCAGCAAGACAGAAGCTGATATTAGTGGAGGAATTGAACGGATTGGGATAGTTTTGCAAGAGCATCGTTGATGTCGGCAAACTGGCGCTGTTATCATCTACTGAAGTAGGACTGAGGACTATATCAGCATCATATTTATCCGAGAAAACGACTGATATTTCATCAAGAGAGCCCTCGCCCATTGTTGAACTTATCACTTCAATTGCATATTCGCCTGGAGCAAGATTGTTGATATAATAGACGCCATCATCGAATATTTCACCAAACGCAACAACCTTGCCATCCTGCTTGGCTAAAACAATTGCGTCATTTATTGATTGACCATTTTCAACAATCCGGCCGCTAAGCGTTCTGAAACTGGCTTCAACAGCCGCTAGTCCGATATTGATATCATCGGCATCGGGCGTTACAGCATCGGCGTCTTGTATGTTGTCTTTGTCATCGTAGAATTCCGCTACATATTCTCTTGCGCCGCATAAGATTTTAAATTCGACATCGGGAAGGTTTTCGAAAATGTAATCGCCGTTTTCATCGGTGCGGGTAAAACGGAGCATGTGATGGTAAGGGTTAGTACGATGGCTGATAGCGACCAAACAAGCGTTGGCAATCGGTTCTAAAGTTGCATCATCAAAAACATTACCGGCAATATAGCCATCAAAAGGCGATACATATATTTCGAGATAGAAATCAATACCGGTTACATCTTCGTCAGCGCCGACTATTACAAGCTCATCATAAACCTGTCGTATATAGCCTTGGGCATAGGCTTTAACCTTGTAAGCGCCTGGGATTAAATGTTCGATCGTATAATTCCCAAGGGAATCAGTTCTGGCAGTGCCATGATGGAATGAATGATATTTATGAGCATGAACAAACGCGTTGGAGATAGGAACACCGGCAGTGTCATAAACCGTACCGGAAATGCTGCCGAACGCAACAGGCATCAATTCGAAATTGATATTGGCTGCAATCTCATCAACAACAACGACCGGGTCCTCTAATACGCCAGGGAAATAACCCCGCGCACGAGCTTCCATATAATACTCGCCGGAAGGCAGTTCAATTAAATACTCGCCGTTCTCGTTGGTTAATGCCCAGCGGAAACAATGCGGATACTGCATTTTAATAGCGAATACTAAAGCGCCTTCAATCGGTTCGGTAGTAGCGCCATCGGTAACAACACCCGATATACCGCTCATAGTTATAGCCTCTAAGGCGAAATCGATGCCGGTTACATCATTGCCGTCAATAATGACTGGATTAGGATATTCTAAAGAAATATATCCCCGTTTTCCACAGACAACAGAATATTCGCCGGGAATAAGTTCATCGATTAGATAAGTGCCATCTACCCCGCTAAAAGCCACGCATTGGTAACCATGATGACCTGGTATACGAGCCATAATTCTGGCACCTTCAACCGGATCACCAGTTCCAGCATCAGTTACCGTGCCGGCAATTGAACCAAAAACAAGCGGCTCAAGGGCAAAATCGATGCCGGTTACTGCGCCATCATCTACCATTACGGAATCGGGATACTCTTCAAGAACATAGCCATCTTTGTGACACGCAAGCCGATATGTTCCGGGTGGTAAATCATCAATCAGATATGAGCCATCAGCAAGCGTATAAGCTATGCGTTGGAAACCAGGTTGGTTAAACGTACACAAAGCAACAATAGCATCTTCTATCGGGTCGCCTGTATCAAAGTCTGTAACCACACCGGCAACCGAGCCAGGTTCTATAACTCTTTCAGTCAATGTGAAATCGATACCTGTCGGGCTATTCTCTTCATCAACCGCAACAACAGCCGCGTCTTCAGGATTATCGGCTTCTTCCCAAAATTCAGGCTCATAACCCAGTTTGAACGCCATTACACGATAATCTCCGTAAGAGACATCCAATTCATACACGCCAAATTCATCGGTTGAATCAAAATCGGCTGGTCGGGGGTGATTCCCGATAGTCATGGCAACCATTATGGCTTGACCTAACGGCTCAGCGGTAACCTCGTTGGTTACTGTACCGCTTATTGTGCCTAAATCAGGATCTTGAGCAAAAGCTAACGAGCCAACCAAGATTAAGGCGGTTAACATTGACAGGATCAACAATTTTTTCATACACTCCTCCTTAAGTGTTATGTTTATAAAGGAACTTTTACGCTCTCTACCCTTGCTTAGAGTACATTCATCCTTACGTGATGGGTTTAAATTATTGGTGTTACTTTCTACCCTTGCGCTAAGCACATTCCTCCCTAAAATATTGGGTTATAGAGCCTATATTGCTTTCTACCCTCATTTGGAGACAATTCTTATCAAAGTAGTTAAATAGAAATCGGTCGTTTTTAATTTTATTTCCATCAACATAGTGGACACAAATTCATACTACTAGGTTTAAGATATAATTTATTTTTTTCCACGTCAAGTTCTTTTTAATAATACTATTCACTCGAGCAGCTCAAGTTGCAGGTGTTATACTTATTGAAGATGGTTGGTTTGATGATAATATGTTGGCCTCAGGATGTTTTCCACAAAGATGTCCGCCTAAGACAGAGCTATCCTGAAACATAACCTGTAAAATTAGTTAGCTATAGCATATCTTGAGAAATGTTCGATTTCAAATCTGAGCCTTTTTCCGGTCTTTTGCCGAGTGTTCTCAACTTTCCATTTACCGGTATCCTGATTATAAAGGAATAACTTAACATTGTTTGAATTTGGATGGTTGTTAAAATAGCCCGGATAAACATTAAATATCAGATTGTCTTCAAAAGCCCGCCCTTCAGGAGAACATATAAAAGCTATAGCGATTCTTGAAGAATCATTCCCCCGCACAAAGCGAAACATAGCGATTCTACGGATAGAAAAGCTTGCGTCCCGCAATATATTAATAGTCAGGAAATTAAGTTATTAATATCATTTTAAAAACAGCATTTTCTTCATTTCAATATAACCGCCTGCCTGAATTTTATAGTAATACACCCCGGATGCTTTGTCATTGGCTTGCCAGACAACCTGATAATGACCTGCCGATTGTTCATTATTAACCAGTGTTTCCACTTTACGGCCAAGGATATTGTAAATATCAACAGCAACCTCAACTCGATGAGATAAATAATAATCTATAGTTGTCGAGAAATTGAAAGGATTGGGATAATTGTCTGACAACTCAGCGGCGAATGGGCGTATTCTATTATCATCGATAAAAGTCGGCTCATATGGCAGCGCACCTCTGTCATCGCCGTAACGGCCGGAACCGATACATGGCGAGTTTTGCTGAAGATGGAAATCGTTGTTTGCGGAATCGATAAACAATGGGTCAAGATTCTGGTCCCCCAGACCGGGGGTAAAAGAATAAACCTCATCATTCCCTCATTCGGGATCCAATTCGGCATACCGATAAGTGAATGTATTGTAAATGGTGTTATGGCCGAGGTATTCGGGACGCAAGTTCAGAATACATAAAAAACCATAATAACAATCGGTGATTATGTTATCCCATACTTCAACGTTATCCTGTTGGTTTTGATGTAATACCGCTATGCCAGCATAATCGCTTAGAGTGATTGTATTTGAGTAGATTGTACCGGAGGCTAAGGTGTCGAAACGGATGCCATAACTGCCCCCTGCGATAACGCAATTTGAAATATCAAGATTGCTACCCCAGACAAGTATGGCGATATTGTTGTAAATACCGTGAATAAGCGCACCGCCGCCATCAAGACGAACATTATGACCATATGGTATATTCAGGTCGCCGAGATATTCAACATCCGAGTCAAGTTCGATATATTTGTCATATTCGCCGCTGCCTTCAGCCAGATCGTATATTTCCTGAAGGCTCTGGTAAGCAGCTACAGGGAAACTGAATATAAGCAATAAAAAGACTATAAAAATTACCAGCTTGTTCATATAATCCTCCTCATAATGGTTATTTATTATGTTTTAAATATATACAATATGCGATGAAACGCAAGCATTGAATTATTGCAAATTAATTACGTAGTATTATTGTGCTTCTTTAACGTATAATCTTTAAGCGTATATGTATACCCATCCGGGATAGCTCCCTTTTCTTTAGAATGGCTCATTACGTATTGCCCGCAGTTGCTGCCTATATAATTTTCAGTTGCCTCCCCGATGCTTATGATGACCTCATAGCCATATTCTTGAAGTTTGCCGGCTATTTCATCGCCTGATTGTTGTTGGCATGGGTCAATATGGGACGAGAGCCTGTTTTGAGCCGCTTTATAGGTTGGATTTAACGGAGTTACTTTTATTAGAAATTTATCAGGGTCAAAATATTGATGAAGGATTTTCGGGTCTAACTCCGATTTTCTTTCAAGCGCGAAATTCAAGGTTATTTTTCTATCGCCGGTTTTATAAAATCGCTTGCCATATCCGGCAATTTTGGCGAAATCCCATTTTTTCACCGGAATCAATCGGTCTCTTAGCTCAATATCCGTAGTGTGAATTGAAAATTGAAGTTGAAATTTCCCCTTATATAAATCATCTTTTATCTCGATAAGTTCATCAAAAAATTTATCGGTTCCGGATGGAGCTATAGTTGAAATGCATGGCATCATACCGGGCGCATTATATTTAGATGGCAAGCTTTTCAAAACCTTCAGCACATTTGGATTAAATGATGGTTCTCCCATTCTGGCGAATTGGATTTTAAATTTCTTTACTGCGATATTTCTGTCAGGAAACCTTTTTCCCACTAAAAAATCTATCTGTTCAAAGATTTCATTCGCGGTTAATTTTCCCTTATAGAAATTGCCGGCATCACATATAGGACAGCCGACCGGACAACCAAACAGGGTTGATACAATGATGACCCATTTTTCTTTCAGTGGCAATGGCGGTTGACGCGATTCGATAAATTCTACCAGCCTTGAGTTATCCATCCGGGCTATATATACCATAGCAATATCTTCCCGACCGGTATACTGCAATACTTTCATCGAGTAATTACCCTCAGTTTCCGGCGGATTTTCATTGCCGCTTTAATCCCGTCTCCAGCCGCGATTGCTGTTTGCCTGTAAATATCGTTTTTCACATCGCCGATAAAATAGAGAAGTCCTTTTTGCTCAAGTTCTTTGTAATTATTTCGCAATCCCTCTGACAAAAAATCAAGCTGAGGTTTCCTGCCGATAGCAAATATCAGGAAGTGCGTTTCGAGTTTTAAAACTCCATTTGGGTTATTGCATTCAATAAACAGTTTCTGCTTGGAAACAACGGTAATTTTAATAATCGTGGTTTGCATATAATATTTGATATTATTCGCTTGCTTTGCTCTTTCCTTTAAAAGGGGTAAGCATTTTTCGTTTTCGCCCCTATTCAGGATAACTACGTTATTATATCTGCTCAGGTTTAATGCGTAATCGAAAGCAGCATCGCCTGCGCCCATGATAACAAATCTTTTATCTTTCATATTCAACAGGGGATAAATCTCGTAAAATACCTTTGCCTTGATTTCTTCCGATAACCTAAAATCTGAAAACTCAACGGGCTTAGTTCCTGAACCTATCAGTACTATCCTTGATGAGATACTCCTTTTCGAGGTTTCAATAATAAATATTCCCTGCCGAAAGTCAAGATTTGTCGCTTCCTCAAAATATACTGCCAACGAATTATTTTCAAGCTGTTTCCTAAAATAAGCTGTCAGGTCAGAGCCTGAGATACTATCGGGAAAGCCGGGGTAGTTCTCCACTGAGTTTGCGTTTTTCAGAAGTCCCCCTATTTCGTTTTTTTCAATGATGACCGGTTTTAGTCCATAGCGTTTAAGCTGTATTCCCGCTGCAATTCCGGCAGGTCCGGCGCCGATTATTACTATGTCTTCAAGCTTCATTTTTGCTCTTTAAAGTAGTCAGTAAATTATCTGTCAAAACCGGCGCAGCAAACCCATAGGCAAGATTCATAAGCGCCGCCAAATGAAAATCCTCGCTGTAAGTCGCCGTGCCATCAATAGTAAACAGCGGCTCGAAACCCCGCATGAATGCCGAACGGGTAGTTGTTTCACAGCAAAGGTTAGTCATTACACCGCAGATTACGACCTGCTTGACCTTCTTGTTATGAAGGATATTCTCAAGTTCTGTTTCATAGAAAGCATCATATTGATGTTTTTCGATTACAAAGCTATTGGCAAGGTCGAAATCATCGATAATCTCGCTGAGGTTATCATCCGGGCTGATTAAATCGCCCCACCATTTGTTCATCATCTTAGCATCCTCAGCGGAATTAGTATGACGGGTAAAAATTACCGGCAATTTTCGTTTTTTATATTCAGCAAGCAAATATTCTATCCGTAGAATTATTGCTTTGGCAGAGGGTATATAGGCATGAGATTTCTTATCCAGAAAATAATTTTGCATATCAATAATAATCAAGGCGGAATTTTCGGGGATATATTTGGTATCGCGAATATAGATTCGCTGGCGGAGGCTTTCCAGCATCTGTTTGGCTTGTAGCTTGATTGTATCGATTTCGAAATATGTCTGCTTCATCGAATTGCCAGTCTCCTTCGAGTTCGATTAAACTCATTATTTTGATTTTGATAGTAATTATAATGATATTTTTTTTGATATTCTATAGATTTATGATAGAGGAGGTGAATTCTATTGTTATTTACGGCGATTTAGCCGCCTTAAGAGGCAGGAGACAGTCACCGCGGGAATCTGCCGAACTCATTCAGAACCCAACCTGCAATGTTCTGAAAAAAATGGGGAAACTCTTGATATTCTTATACTTGACAATAATAATATTTATTGTATTATAAACATGAGGTTTATTGAAATGCGCTGTTTAGCGATTGTATTTTTTTCTTTTATTCTACTGATTATACAGGATACTACAGGACTATCCAGACCCGACATACCGGGATGTAATTTAACAATTAACAATTCTGTCGGTGATAATGAATGCACAATCCTGGTTATAAGCGGTCGGGCAACAATTGATAATCGACCGATAATCTGGAAAAATCGCGATGTTACCAATCCGGATCAGAAATATTACTATATACCTGCCTGTTACGCTTCAAATGAGACTACCTATGCTTATCTTGGGAATTTTTATGCCGGTGATTTGAGCCGCTGTTTCATGGGGATAAACGAAAAGGGATTCGGGATTATTAATGCCAATTGCTACAACTTATCCGATGTGCTCAGTGATGGCATTGATGACGGCGATTTGATGCGCATTGCCCTTCAGACCTGCCGTAATGTAGATGAATGGGAAGAGCTGTTAGCCCAAACAAATCTGGTCGGCAGAAAAGACGCCTGGATGTTTGGCGTACTTGATGCCTCCGGTAATGCCAAATTATACGAATGCACTAATTTTAGTTATTATACTTATAATGCCAACGATATTGAGCAAACCCCTGATGGAATTATTGTCCGGTCTGTTTTTTCTCTAATAGGCTGGAATACCAATAAAGGCATCAACCGCTATAAACGCGCCAACTTTCTGATTCGCAGCCAGCCGGAAAACCGCCCGATGAGCGTTAAATTTATTCTTCAAACAATAGCCAGAGATTTTTATGGACCCGACTGCGATCCTTATCCGCTTCCTTTTTACGGCCAGCTTGATACTTTGCCGGTGGGATATGTGGATACCTATGATACCATTAACCGTTTCAAGACCCGTTCATGTTCGGTTATACGCGGGGTATTGCCGGATGAGAACCCGCTTAGGGCAACAACTTTTGCTATGTTAGGCCCGCCGGTATTATCGATAGCGGTTCCATTGTGGGTCGGTTCTGAGGGCGTGCCTGCCTTTTTGAATCATGGAATCGGCGCGCCATGGCTCGATATTATAGGCGAACGCTTAGAGGATTTATATCCGGTTGATGATGCCGAAACATGGATGAATACACACTGCCTGTTAGACAGCACAGGCGACGGTTCTTTCTCGTATATATTCAACCTTGAGGAATGGGCTATTGATCAAGCCGATAGCGCACTTGAATCATGGTTGGGACAGGAGCCTAAAGCTCACGAGATGCGTCAGGCGCAAAACGAAATCTGTCAGGTAGTATGGGATGGATTTCTGACAGAAAGCGATATTACTGCGAGAATTACTAACGACCATGCTAACTTGCCGGATGATATCACTTCTTATAATTATCCCAATCCATTTAACCAGAGTACAACAATCAGCATTTATCTAAGCGGCAGAATAAATGCCGGATACGCATCAGTAAGCATCTATAATATGCTCGGCGAAAAAGTGGCTCGGCTTGGGAATATTGAGCTAAGCGGCGGTCAGGGAACAGTTAATTGGAACGGCTGCGATGATTCAGGCGCCCTGGTATCAGCCGGCGTATATTTCTACCAGATTTCGGCGGGTAAAGCTGTTTACTCTGGCAAGATGCTGATGTTGAAATAATTGGGGCTAAATGACAATATGATGAATATGTCCATTTTTTCATGAAATTATAAGGTTATAGTTGACTTTCCCTTGCGTGATTTGTATCTTGATTGGTTTTAATAAGGAAAGCGAACCCGGAGGATTGTTAGATGAAAGAATACACTACTGATAAAATCCGAAATATCGGAATTGTAGGACACGGCAGTACTGGAAAGACCTCACTGGTTGAGGCGGCGCTCTATGTTGGAAAAGCTATAAGCAGGTTGGGAAATATTGATAGCGGTAATACTGTTTCGGATTATGCGATTGATGAAATTGACAGAAAAATATCGATTAACACAGCCTTAGCCCATTTTGACTGGAAAGACTGTAAAATTAATCTTATAGATATGCCAGGCTATGCCGATTTTTACGGCGAATTATATGGCGGTCTTAGAGCCGCTGATACGGCGCTTATAGTTATCAACGGCGTAACCGGAGTTGAGGTAGGAACTGATATTGTTTGGCGTATTGCCTCAGATTACAATATCCCCTGTGCCTTCTTTATTAATCGCATGGATAAAGAACATGCTGATTACATGAAGTGCGTCAATGACATACGGGAAATCTATTCCAATCATGCGGTACCGATAGTGATATCATGGGGCGATGGCCTTTCATTTAAAGGCATAATCGACCTTCTCTCCATGAAGGCTTATTCGTTTGACAAGGATGGTTCGGCCAAACCCCAAGATATACCGGCAGAATTTAAAGATACTGCTCAGGAATGGCATGACAAGATGATTGAAGCAGCGGCAGAATCTGATGAAGCTCTGATGGAAAAGTTTTTTGAGGCGGAAACCTTATCTGATGACGAGACAATCGCTGGCCTTTCCAAAGGAATAGCTGACAGATCGCTTTATCCTATATTTTGCGGTTCCGCTACGACATTAGCCGGAATATCACCATTTTTAGATAAAGTAATTAAAATCCTGCCTGCTCCCGATTATGCCGGTGAAATTAAGGGTTTTGATGGTGATAAGGAAGTATCAAGAAAAATCTCATCAAAAGAAAAAACCTCCATGCTTGTATTCAAAACTGTTTCTGAGGCTCATGTTGGAGAGTTGTCGTTTTTTAAGGTTTTTTCAGGCAGTATTAAACCGGGTGATGACCTTATCAATACTACTAAAGACAATGCCGAACGCATTGGTCAGATATTTGCTTTAAACGGCAAGGAACGAATTGAAATTACTTCTGTTGCGGCTGGCGATATTGGCGCGCTGGTTAAATTAAAATCAACTCATACCGGAGATTCATTAGCCGAGAAACGTTCACCAATAAAGTTTGCTCCGATAGATTTCCCCAAGCCCGTTATTCAGATGGCGGTAGTGGCCAAAACCAAAGGTGATGAGGATAAAATCGGCGCCGGCTTAACAAAACTTCGCGAGGAAGACCCCACTATCGAGATGTATGTCGATTCTGAACTAAGGCAGACGGTTCTCTCCGGACAGGGCGAGCTTCATCTGGCAGTAGTAACAGACCGCTTGAAACGTAAATTTGGAGTTGAAATAGATCTGGCAAAGCCGCGCATACCATATCGTTCGGCATTCCGTAAAAAACTTGAGGTTCAGGGCAAATTCAAACGTCAATCAGGTGGACGCGGCCAATATGGCGATTGTTGGCTAAGGTTGGAACCTCTGCCCAGAGGCGGGGATTTCGAATTCGTCAACGCTATTGTCGGCGGCAATATTCCCTCGAAATATCTGCCGGCGGTTGAGAAGGGAATACTTGAAGCCAGAGATAATGGCGGTTTAGCTGCCACTAAAGTAGTCGATTTTAAAGTTACCTGCTATGATGGTTCATATCATACTGTAGATTCATCCGATATGGCGTTTAAAATAGCCGCCTCAATGGGATTTAAGAGCGGCTTTACCCAAGCAGACCCTTACCTTCTTGAACCGATATTCAAGATAGAAGTAGTTGTACCTGAAGATTATATGGGCGACGTTATGGGCGATATTTCATCACGGCGCGGCAAGATAATGGGGATGGACCCTGAAGGTAAAAACCAGCGAATTAGAGCTTCTGTGCCGCAGGCCGAATTGTATAAGTATTCCACTACTTTGCGTTCGTTAACACAAGGTCGAGGGACATACTCCTGCGAATTTTCACATCATGAGGAAGTTCCCCGTGAGATTTCCGAGAAGGTAATTGAGGAAATCGAAAGGGAAAAAGAGCAGGACGAAAAAGAGAAATAGATAATTCGATTAAATCAGCGTATCGATGCTGTATAATTTATATGGGCGTTCACCTCAGGCGGACGCCCTTTTTTTACCAAGCAGCGCTTGGTAAAAAGAGTCAGAAATATCAGGAGCCTATTAAGAATACATAGTGTTTTTGTGCTATCGGAAGTTACTTCCGACAGCTCTGGTCGAAGAGTCCGCCTATGGCGGGTTAAAATTTGTGAGTAATTGGCCTTAAGACGGACATTCTGACATACAAAAAGATATCAACTACTGTCCGGCCTTTTGTTCGCCTTAGGCGGATGCTATAGTGATGTCATTCCCACGCTGCCCGCGTCATTCCCAACACTGCCCGCGTTGTTCCCCACACTGCCCGCGTTGTTCCCAACTTGATTGGGAATCCAGAGATTGGTTGTGCCGATACCTCCTGCCTGCCGGCGCCCGCCTGTCTGCAGACACGGGGCACGGTATTTTTACTATCCGCCATT
>JAGGSN010000007.1 GCA_021159005.1 Candidatus Zixiibacteriota bacterium
CGCCGCGGCGGACGACATCCTGAGGGCGATACCTTTATCAGAAGGCAGGAAAGGGTTCCTGCCTTCGCAACAATAATTTCTCAAATTAGACATAGTTGAAATTAACAAGTTCGGCGTATGAATAGTCAATCCGCCTAATCCGGATTGACCTATAAACTGCAAACTTATAGCTGCCTATCGTCAATCTCCTCGCCTATCCGCGCGCTTAACCTGTCCGGTTATAAGCTGAACAGCGCTAAGCGAAATCACACTGAGAACCGAGCCTACCACAAATGGAATGCGATAGTCTATCATCCATAGAAGCCCGCCCATAACCGGGAATATCACCGCGCCTGTATGATTGATAGTAAAACCGACCGCCATACTCGGAGCAATATCGCGGGGATCGCCAATCTTCTGGAAGAATGTGCGAATCGCCATGGCAAAATTGAATAGGATATGATCGATGATATATAACAGGGCAACTAATAGCTTAGTTTCCACAACGGCATAAGCTAAAAAGACAAAAATCAGCGAGAAGTATTCGACAGAGAGAACCTTTCGCTCGCCAAAACGCACCACCGCTTTGCCAATCAGCGGACTGAGGAAATAGTTTATCGCATTGTTAATTATAAACAGGATAGTAATTTCCTGCACGTTAAACTCAAACTTTTTGACAAGCAGAAACAAAGCGAATGCAACAAATATCTGCCTTCGCGCACCCGCCATAAATGTTAGAAAATAATAAAGCCAGTAGCGTTTGCGAAGAATCATCCGTTTACGCTGAGTAACAATATTGGGACTGACCGGGTTTTGATTGAAACTCCACATGCCGATGATTAGTATCAAAACACCAATAGCAAGATACAGCTGTGCAAATGTTAGATATGATAC
Organism: Candidatus Zixiibacteriota bacterium; assembly: GCA_021159005.1. NCBI lineage: Bacteria > Pseudomonadati > Candidatus Zixiibacteriota > Candidatus Zixiibacteriota bacterium. Next base: position 874 of record JAGGSN010000007.1, read on the forward strand.
CAGCAGGAATATTAAACTTCCAACCGCGATATTGGATGCCGCCCCAACACTGCGCATCCGGCCAAAAATCAAGGGCGATGTTTTTTTATCAAAGTATTGCAAGGTTAAGGATTGAAAAGTCGTCTCATAATAATGAAAACCCAAGCTCATTATAATCGTAGTGCCGATTAGGCCAAGATAGGATGGGAAAAGGCCGGTTATGCCAACACCTATACCTAAGGTTATAATTGATAATGACGAAATGCGATGCTCATTTAATAAAAGCATAACAAAAATCACCAGCAAAGCTAAGAACCCGGGGATTTCACGTATCGATTGAATAACGCCGATATGGCTGCCATCCAAACCGACAACCTTAACCGCGAAATTATCAAACAAGGTACGCCAAGCCTGTAAACCCAACGATGAGCTAATAGTAAGCGCCATCAGGAAATGATACATTGAGCGGTTGGGAAGTTTGCTTGAGTCTGTCATATATGAATTATTAATTTAGCCAAACCGATTAGAAAGTCAAGCAGTCTTATAATTGGGAATTGCCCGCAGCGTCAGTCCTCCTAAGGCGGATTTCCTGACGACATTGGTATACACATAACAGAAGGCAGGAAAGGGTTCCTGCCTTCGCGCTAAATACCTGTTCTCCAATTTTCCGGGATTACTCATGTTACCTCCGCGGATAGTTTCGATATCATGCTTGCTCGCGTCGTTAGTCCGCCGCTGCGGACTGACGACATTTGCAATTCATCTTCCCCTTTCTGTATGAATTGCGAACTATAACCTTCTTATTAAATCTTTAATAAAACTTCGCACTATATATATTTTTTTAATATGAAAAAATTTACTGAGACTTATTTGAAACCTTTTTCTTTTCTCTTTTATTTTTCCGATGCCGACTAAAGATATAAACCAACAAAGATATTACCGAGTAACTAAGCAAGAATAATATATCTCTATATATTCTATCTTCTGGTCATTCACCGGTTGATTTATATTCATCAATCCAAAACAGCATAGGAACAAACATCAAAAAAGCTGCAATTAGAATAATCAATAGTACCCAGCCAATTATTTTTATTATTTTCTTTTTCTTCATATTAGCTTTTTTCTAATTTTTATTATACTAAACCAAGAATGTGGAGTCAAACAGATAACTTTACCCCCAGCAGGATTCGAACCTGCGACACCCGGTTTAGGAAACCGATGCTCTATCCTACTGAGCTATGGGGGCATTCTATATCATCGCCAGTTGGTGCACGAGGACGTACACCAACCACTTTAATCGACTCGATAACTATATCGAATTGGCTGGCAAAGGTCAAGTTATTGTTTGCCATTACCCGCATCAGGAACCCTGAGTCTGGAGCAGACGAGTCCGCCTTAGGCGGATGCCGCCCACATAACTGTTTGGCATTATTAGGCAGCAAAAGAGGGCGTATGCAATACGCCCCTACGCGTTAACATATTTCATATGCTATTCTTCAGGATGGAGTCCGCCCCAGACGAACGACATCCTGAGGGCGATACGGCTATTTCCTCAACCTGTAAATCGCCACTGCTCCTTTGAGAATGTTTTCATAATGACCGGATAACCTATCCTGCTTCAGTGTCTTTAAGATCTCATCCTGCTTCAGGAAAGCTTTCAGGGAATCCGGTAAATATCGATAGGCATAATTCTTCTTGGTAAATAATCTCGAAAGCAATGGCAAAATCTTATAGAAATACAGATGAAACAACCAGGCAAACAGTTTGCCGGGCGGATGCGCAAAATCTATTATCGATGACTTGCCGCTTGGCATTAGCGTTCGATGAATCTCCGCACCGAACGCTTCAATGTCGGTCAAATTGCGCAGCGCATAGCCATTGATGATGCCGTCAAATGAAGAGCCTTTAAACGGCAGGTCTTCGGCATCACAGAGAACATAAAAGACATTATCATTAGCGGCAAATTTCTGACTGGCTAATCGAATCATTCCTTTCGAGAAATCGCCAAGGATAACAACACCGTTAAAATCGGGCTGTTTGAGAAGCATCCGCGATAAATCGCCGGTACCCGAACAGATATCCAAAACGGTTTTGTCGTTTATATGAGGAGCTATGGTTTTCTTCCTTAGATAGCCATCGCTGCCGAATGATATTACCCGGTTTAGGAAATCATACCTGATGCTGATATCATCAAACATGCGATGGATGAATATCTTTTTTGAAGCGTTATCGGTGAAGTATTTTTTATTCATTAGAAGCTTATATTCCCATATAAAATAAAAGAGGGCGTATCCAATACGTCCCTATGCGCTTATATTTCATATATTAGAATCCATATCTTTTAGTTCAAATACTATATCCGAAATACTAAATATATCGCAAGTGGTCTGCTAATATGGAATCGTTGTTGATATTATACAAACCAGCATTTTAGAATTTGCGGTTAATCATAAAATCTATCATTTCCAGAATTAGCTTATTTTGGCCATTATTTATATAACCATTGAGTTTAGCAAATTTCATTTTAGCCATAGTCGCCAGTTCGATTGAGGAAGCCATAGCGCTTTGTATGCAATCATATTTATTAATCAATCCCATGATATTATCGATGTCTTCGGATTTTTTCTGATGACGAGGCATATCGAATATCTTTTTCAGATATATTTTTTCATCAGGACTGGCTTTATCCATAAGATTGATAGCTATAAGAGTTCTTTTGCCTTCCCATAAATCGCCGCTGATTTCTTTGCCATAAACCTTCTCATCCCCGGCTAAGTTAAGCACATCATCCTGAATTTGAAAAGCGATGCCGAGATCCAGTCCGAAATCGAAGATAATATCTTTGAATTTCACATCAGCGCCGGCAATCATAGCGCCGAGCCATGAGGGTGTGGCGCAAGTATACCATGATGTTTTATGACGGCACATATTAAAGTAATCATCGCCGGTTAAATCCCATTGTTTATTCTGCACCCAGGAAAGCTCAATATGCTGGCCGACAGTAGTCATATGATACATTTCCAGAAAATGCTCGACCACATCGAGAGTAAGTTCCGGGCCAAGAATCCGGCGGTTGTTTTTGAGAAATTCCCACATCTTGCCTGCCAGTGCATCTCCGGCATTTAATGCCAGCGGCACGCCGTATTTTATATGCAAGGCCGGTTTGCCGCGCCGCATCTCGGAACAATCTTCAATATCATCATGGATAACAATCCAGTTTTGGAAAAGCTCGAGGGCAGCGGCGGTATTAATTGCCGATTTTATTTCGCCGCCAAAAGCACGGCAGAATATTAAAAGTATGGAGGGCCGCAAACCTTTGCCGCCGCGTTTGGGATAGTCTATCATCATCTCAAACAGGTTGTTTATCTCCGGAACCAAATGAGAATTCGGCAAGCGGGCGAATATATACTCATCCACCTGCTTTTTATAATCCTTGAGGGTTGAAAAGAAATCGATCATAGGCTGTATTTTATGACATGCAATTGAAAAGTCAATCAGTTTTTACGATTATTATTATGGGAGCTTTTTTTATTAGTTTTTTAGTGTAATGTAAAATTATCAGGGAAACTCACTCACTATTTTACATTGACTGCATATTGCGATAGTTGTAATATATGATTATGAAATTGCTCTCGATGATACTCGCGCCCATCATTATTGCCATGGCTTGCTCATCACAAGAGCAGAAACCCGAATCTAAAGAGCATCCCGAACTGCCCGATAGAATGGCGATAACCTTTAAGAATATTGCCGAAATTGCCATAGTTAAACAGCTAACCGACCAAAAATCAGATATGTCTCCATTTTTCAGCCGGGATGGCAAACGCATATATTTCACCCGTCTCTTGTCGCCCTCATCCGATGACACATCGAATATGAGGCAATATGCTCAGGATGAATATTTTTCGATAGATTATCAAAATGATAAAATGTATTTCCATGATAGCCTTCCCGAAAAACCTAAGCCAGATATAATTTCGGAAATACCCTTGCCCTCGATGACAACCGAATGGCCCCTGATTGCTTACAAGAAATCGAAGGCAATTTATTTCTGCACTCAAAGCAAGTCAGATAAAAGACATTTGAATATCTACAAATTAATGGACGATTCGCTTGCTCAGATATCTTACGGTTCAAGGCCGGCTTTTCTTCAGACAGTTTCGGATGATGAACATTATCTGGCATTTCTCTATGGCAAAAACCTTAGCCGGTTGATTATAATGGATTTATATTCGGGACGGTTTTATGAAATACCCAAAGGCAAAGATGAATCGAATCAATTTGATTATGAAGCAAGTTTTTCATCAGACAGCAAGCATCTCTTGTTTCTGAGGTCAGGCGATTTACACACAAAAAACGACGTGCCGTATGGCGACGTGCCGTATGGCGATATCTGGCTAGTTGAGTTTTATGGGGACAGCATGCAGTAAGTGCGTCGGGTTTCTCTCCCGCCGCGGTCCGACTTAGGCGGAGAACCAACCTATTGTTACTTGTGGTTGGCGAACGTCCCCGCGCGCCAATCATGGCTGATTTGACAGCTTACCTCAGCCTTCGGATGCCGGCAAACCGCTTCCAGTAATAATCCTCCCCCAAATACGATACTACAACGCCCCTTGATTTGGAGGTATGGATAAAGCCGCTCTTATTAAGCATCATCCCCACATGGTCAAGCTTGCCGCTCTTTATTCTAAAGAAGACTAAATCACCGGTTTGAGCCTGCGAGACAGAAATATCATAGCTTGCCTTAAACAACCCTTTTGTAGTTCGGGGAAGCTTTCGGTTTAAAGCATCACTATAAACGCGATATACAAACCCCGAACAATCGAATCCATGCTTGCCAGTGCCGCCGTATCTATAAGGAACACCAAGATAACCTTTGGAAACATATTTCAGCTTATTTTTATCCGAATCGGAGAATCTGCTTTTTATGGGATGGTAATACGGTTTCGACCCGCAGTTGATAATCAGCGATAGTACCAGTAATATAAGACAGCATCTCGACATATAATACTTATCGTCATAGAACAAAATTATTTTATCGATGGATATGTCATATTAAAGCGGCGTTTATAATAAAACCGGGTGGCAATTATCAAACCGATAAGGAAAACAATATAGCCCGGATAATAATATCCTGCCGCAAATGTTAATGACAGTATAGATATCTTGATTGCCAATACCGCTGCTTTGATAGTTTTCGAAATAACTAACCAGATATAAAACGGCGCAGCAAAAAGCGAGGCTAATAAAAATGGAGTATCATTAGTCAAATAGCCAAAGATTATCGCGGCTATGTAATATAATAAGATTATATACACCGTCTTTTGCACACCGAAAACCACACCGATAGTTAATTTGCCCGTCTCTTGGTCGCCTTCTATATCAGGTAGAGTTGTGCCGATATACACTGCGGCCACCGCCATGAAATATGGTATCGATTTAACTATCCCGCCGATGAACGAACCGCCGCCGGCACAATAACCGATTACAAACACTAATGTGCCATGACCAAGACCATTGGCAAAAGCTGCCAGCCAGTCTTTGTTTTTTAAGGCAATCGGCGGAACCGAGTATAGTATGCCCAGAATGATTACTAATAATGAAGCCAATCCCACGGAAAATGAAATGCTGAAAGCCGCAATCAATGAAACAAAATTCAGTAGTATTGTCATCAGCCAGGCAACGCTTAGTTTAACAATGCCTCTTGGTAGAAAGAATAGTTTGTTGTTTAATCGGTCGGATTCGATGTCATAGATTTGGTTGGTAAGAAATACTGCGCCAAATATGCCTGTGCCAAGCAGAAGCGATACCGGCAGAATATACCAACTCGAATCGGCTGGCTGGCTTCGATAATACCCCAGTATCATGATTGTCCACACCGGCAGGTGAAGCATCGGGCGAAGTATAAATAGGTGGTCGTATATGTCGATTGTTTTCATTTAGCTTGTCTGCCGTTTTAGTTTACAAGTTATTTGTCGGGGTTCTCCCTCTGGTCAAAACCCGACCTACTTTAACCGCAGGGGCGTATTGCATACGCCCTTAATTAGCGTTGCAGCAGATATTATTGTTTAGGCAGGTCGCAGCGAAGCGCAATCTGCCAATTATCATTTCCAAATACTCATTATCAAATATACAGCCGGCGCAGCGAAAAAGAATGAATCGAACCTGTCTAAAATCCCGCCATGACCGGGCAATATCGCCGATGAATCTTTTATCCGGCAGTGACGTTTCAAGCCTGATTCTATAAGGTCGCCTAACTGACCGAAAAAGCAAGCGACAATCGATATAACAATCGCCTGTATCCAGCTAATCGGCAGAAAAACCAGCATACTGACTACTGCCGCAATTATTGCTCCGATAAAGCCGCTATAGAAACCCTCCCATGTCTTTTTTGGGGAAAGCCGCTCGGTCAACTTATGTTTGCCGAATGTTTTGCCGCCAAAATAGGCAGCGGTATCAGTCGCCCATACTATCAGGAATATAAATATTAAAAGCAAACCGTCTGTTTCCGGCAGTTTGCCAAGATAGATTATAAAAGACGACAGAAAACCGATATATAAAACCGGCAGCATGTTGGCTGATAAATCTCCCAAGAAAGCTGTCAGGTCGGAATCGCCTTTGCCGAAATAATGCTTAACAATCACCAGCGATATTAACAGAAATGATATAAGCAGTACATTAATGAGCTGGTAATTATAATAAGCGGCTAAAATACATAGGATAGGAAGTAAAACATCTAAAATATTATTTACATAGTATCCCCTTTTTCTCAGCATCGATGACAGTTCGATACTGCCGAGTCCAACTAATAATATTGTAAACCCTAACAGGAAAATACCATTATAATAACATATAGCAATTAATGCTGGGATACCTATGGCGGCAACTAATAATCTGAGCGCAAGGTTTCTGCTCAAGATGATTACCCTTTGGACTCCTGAGTTTGTTTAATGCGGCCAAACCTACGTTCGCGTTCCTGAAAATCGATAATAGCTCGATAAAAATCATTCTCATTGAAATCAGGCCATAAAACATCAGTAATATACATTTCAGTATATGACGTCTGCCACAATAGGAAATTGGATAATCGTCTTTCCCCGGATGTTCTTATGAGCAAATCCGGGTCGGGAATACCGTTTGTTTGCAGATACTTGGCGAACAGTTTTTCATCTATATTATCGCTTTTAAGCTTGCCGTCAGCGGCATCGTTGGCGATTTTTTTAACCGCCAGAATAATTTCATGACGTCCCGAATAATTTAGCGCCAGATTCAGGGTCAAACCGGTATTATTTGAGGTTCGCTCCATAGCATCCTTTAAAATATCCCGGCGGCTTTTTGACAACTCTTCAATATCGCCGGTTGTTATCAAGCGGACATTCTTTTCCAAAAGCTCGTTTAGTTCGCGGCGAGTGGTCTCATAAAGGAGGTTCATAATAGCAGAAACTTCGCTCTTGGGACGCTTCCAGTTTTCGGTTGAGAATGTAAATAGAGTCAGATAGGATAAGCCAATATCGCCGGCAGCCCGAACAATTTTCTTGACCGTCTTCACGCCATTCTTGTGCCCGACAGTACGCGGCAGACCTCTCGACCTAGCCCATCTTCCATTGCCATCCATGATAATGGCAACATGTTCCGGAAGATTGTCCTTGGCAAGAATCTGCTCTTTTTGAGCTTCAATGGGGGACATTGCTATATCTCTATTACCTCCTGTTCTTTCAGTTTCACCATTTCGGAAATTTTTTCAATACTCTTGTTGGTATATTCCTGCACCTGTTTCTGACCTAATTCAAGGTCATCCTCAGTGATTTCCGAGTTCTTTTCCGCCTTCTTTAATTTATCGTTAGAATCGCGGCGAATGTTCCTTATAGCGATCTTGCCATCCTCACCAAGTTTCTTGACCAGCTTCACCATTTCCATACGTCTCTCTTCATTTAATGGCGGCACCGGCAGACGAATAATATTTGGCTCGGCGATTGGATTAAGCCCCAAATCTGCTTTTTGAAGTGCTTTAATCACCTCTGGTATAATTGTCTTTTCCCAAGGCTGAACAACCAGCATTTTAGGATCGGGAGCACTTATTGAAGCCAGCTGGATTAACGGCGTAGGAGTTCCATAATAATCAACTTTAATTCCATCTAAAATTTTTGGAGTAGCTTTTCCTGTTCTTACATAAGCCATTTCCCGGCTTAATGCCTCCATAGCTTTTTTCATTCTTTCTTCTGTGTCTTTGTACAGTTTTTTCAACATAGCATACCTCAACTTACGATGGTGCCAACATTTTCGCCAATTACTATTTTTTTTAAATTGCCATTCTTGTATAAATTAAAAACAACAATCGGGATATTATTTTCGCGACAGACTGAAGCTGCGGCAGCATCCATAACCCGCAAATTATCTTTTATGATATCCGAATGAGTCAACTTGTCATATATTACTGCTTCGGGATTCTTAACAGGGTCGGAATCATAGACACCATCAACCTTAGTGCCCTTAATAAGCACTTCGGCGCCGATTTCTGCGGCTCGCAAAGCGGCGGCAGTATCGGTAGTGAAATATGGATTGCCGGTACCGCCGGCAAATATCACTATTCGCCCCTTTTCAAGGTGACGGACAGCTCGCTTTCTAATGAACGGTTCGCATACTTCATTCATTTTGATGGCCGACATGACCCGCGTAATAATTCCCATTTTCTCAAGTTGGTCTTGAAGCGCTAAGGCGTTTATAACAGTTGCCAGCATACCCATATAATCGGCGCTGACTCTATCCATGCCCTTAGCGGCGGCAGTAAGACCGCGGAATATGTTTCCGCCTCCAATAACAAGCGCTGTCTCGATACCGAGATTCTTTACCTGAACCACTTCATTGCAAACATGGGCAATCATGCGCTCATCAAGGCCGGAATCGCGGTCGCCTACCAAGATCTCGCCGGAAAGTTTCAGCAATATCCTTTTATATTTTAGCGGCTTGGCCGACAAAGAGTCCGATCCGATATTTCCGCTGGCAGACATACTATTCCCCTAAACGGAATCTTGCAAATCTCTTAATTTGGATATTCTCGCCAAGTTTGGCAATAGCTTCATTAATAACGTCCTGTATGGTTTTATCCTGATCCTTAACAAACGACTGTTCGAGCAACGTTACTTCACTGAAGTATTTTTCGATTTTGCCGGTGATGATTTTATCGACAATTTTTTCCGGCTTGCCTTCATTTAAAGCCTGAGTTTTGTAGATTTCTTTTTCCTTTTCAACCATCTCTTGGCTCAATTCTTCTCTTTTGACGACAAGCGGATTAGCCGCGGCGCATTGCATAGCAATATCCTTGCAGAGATTAATAAAATCATCGGTGCGGGCTACAAAATCGGTTTCGCAATTTACTTCAAGCAAGACACCGAGTTTGCTGCCGGGATGTATATAAGAAGTGATTGAACCCTCATTAGCAGCTCGGGTTGATTTTTTAGCCGCCTTAGCTAATCCCTGTTCTCGCAGCGTTTTGATAGCTTTCTCGATATCACCGTCCGATTCCTTAAGAGCTTTTTTGCAATCCATCAGGCCAACGCCGGTTTTTTCACGAAGTTGTTTAACCATCGCAGCAGTGATTTCCATTTATTTTTCCTTTTCCTTATCTATTTCTGTATCAACAGTCTTTGTTTTCTCTTCTTTCTCAACCGCCATTTCATCTTCCTCGACTATGTTTTTGCCGGCAATTATAGCATCCGCCAAAGCTCTGACAATAACACTGATTGATTTGATGGCGTCATCATTGGCGGCTATTGGATAATCAATTGGATCGGGATCTGTATTTGTATCGAGAATGGCGATTACCGGAATTTTTAATATATTAGCCTCAGCTACAGCGATTCTCTCTTTCTTGGCATCCACAACAACAAGCGCGGCGGGAAGTTTTACCATTTCTTTAATTCCGCTTAAAAACTTTTCAAGGCGGATTCTTTCTTTCTCAAGCTTCATGCTTTCTTTTTTGGTGATATTATCAAAATGCCCCTCTTCTTTCATTTTCTCAATCTGTTTAAGCTTTTTAATATTGCCCTTGATTGTCTGGAAATTTGTCATAGTGCCGCCGAGCCAGCGTTCATTGACATAAAACTGACCGCATCTTTTAGATTCATCTTTCACAACTAATTTAGCCTGCTTTTTAGTGCCAACAAACAGGATTTTATCGCCATCAGCTGAGATTTGCTGAATCTTGGCGGAAGCGCGCTGAATAGACAACAGTGTTTTTTTCAAATCAATAATATAGATGCCGTTGCGAGCCGTAAAGATGAATTTCTTCATTTTTGGGTTCCAACGTTTTGTTTGATGTCCGAAATGAACGCCTGCTTCAAGCAGGTTTTTAATATCAAGTTTGGGCATGAAAAATACTCCTTAATCGGATGGTTTGGTTTTTTCCTTCACCGGCATCATTCCAAGGCGGCCCCATAAGGGGACCCCGCCATTAGTCCGCCGGTGTGTTTATTTTCTTTCGGTTTAACGTTTCGAGAATTGGAAACGCTTACGGGCTTTAACTAAGCCATATTTCTTACGTTCAACCATTCGCGCATCGCGCGTCAAAAAGCCGCATTTCTTCAGCGCCGGCCTATATTGAGAATCCATATTCACCAATGCTCTGGAAATCCCCATACGCAAAGCGCCAGCCTGACCGGAAAGCCCACCGCCAGTAACCTTGGCAATAATGTCAACTTTGCCCATCAGCTTAACTTCCTCAAGAGGCGCTAAGGCGTGCGTTACCAGATTTTGACGGCAAAGATATTTGAGCATATCGCGACCGTTTACATAGTTTTTACCAGCGCCCTGTTTTAACCTAACCTGCGCTATAGCTTTTTTACGGGTTCCCAACCCTCTGAAATAATCTGTTGCCAAAATTCCTCCGTAAGCTTAGATATCAAGTGGTTCAAGTTTTTGCGCCTGATGCGGATGATCAGGACCTGCATAGACAAAAAGTCTTTTATTTAGCTTTCTGCCCAAACGATTTTTCGGAAGCATGCCTTTTACGGCTTTTTCAATAATCCGTTCCGGATGTTTCGCAATTAGCTTCTCGAAAGAAATAGATTTCAAACCGCCCGGATAGCCAGTATGCCAATAGTAATGCTTCAGTAAGGATTTCTTACCGGTTACTTTAACTTTCTCGGCATTAACAACCACTATTGATGCTCCCATGTCAAAATATGGAGTAAACAAGGGGCTATCTTTTCCTCTGATCCTTGTAGCGATTTCGGTTGCCATCCGACCCAGAACTTTGTCGTTGGCATCCACTAAATACCATTTACGCTTGTGTTCTGCTGGCCGAGGTACAAAGGTTTTCATTAATTCTCCTTATTCAAAACTATTATTTTCAAATCGAACAAACAGGCATAACCCATTTATCAATAAGCTTTTTAATTTAAATCCTTTATTTATAATGTCAAGCATTTTATCAACTTTTTAAATATCGGCAGAGGCGACCGTTAATTGACGGCATTTTGAGGTAATACAACAAGTGACTTTTGGTTAGCCCTGATTATCTATAAATACCATAACCGTGTCATTTCTGTATCTTATAAACGCAATGCGTAGAAGCGTATTGCAATACTCCCCTACGCGCGGCGGTAGCTATATATTATCCTATCAATAAAGCATTGCCTTAAAACACAAGGCTTGATAGTGTTATAACCCTTTCTCCTCAAACGTAGATAAGGCATCCTTGCCCTCCTTTATCGCCCCAATCATGAATTCCGCATCATCGGCAAGATCAGAGTTTGGATATTTTTTCAATAACTGAGTAAAATATGTCAATGCCTCGTCTTTCTGTCCCAGATTCTCTGATTTTAAAAAGCCAAGCATAAATAATGCTTTGTCTCTTTTTTCGCTGTCGGGATAGTTTTCCAATATTGTCTGATATATCGCCGCGGCTTTCTCATATCTTTTAACAATCTCAGCTTTGGCGGCATTCTCAAACAAAGTATCCTCATCCTCAACAATCTTCTTCTCAACGGATTCCTGACTGGAACATCCGTTGACAGAAAAAATAAAAAACAGTAAAATCGATAGCCGCAAATAATTAACTTTCATCCGTTACTCCATTTTAATCCATTACTTTAAGTGGTTTCCGTATCCTGTTAGCATACAATGGGATTTAATTTTAGCATTGCCGTAAATAACCGGTTTATTGCTTCGGAATTATTTATTTTGCGAAACACCATTGTATTATTAAAATTATCTTTTTAGTTTTTAAGTCAACACAAATTGCTGTTTTGGCAAACTGCAGCCTGCCGATTTTTAAATTTCAGTAAAAAGCCTCGGTTAATGGTTCCTTTTAGCAAACCGACTCAACACTAAAATTTATACTTCCTTGCGAGCTTTTAGTTTAATTTTTTTGAAAGTTATTTCATTATTGGCAATGCTGATGTTTATCGTATCACCGGTTTGGAAAGTCTCTTTTAGAAGTAATTCCGCCAGCGGCTGAGATATATGCTTTTTAACAGCTCGCTTTAAAGGCCTGGCGCCAAATTGCGGCTCGTAGCCAAGTTCGGCGAGAAATTCTACGGCTTTATCGTCATAAACAATTTGAATATCCTTATCAATCAGCCTCTTTTTAACTTTATCTATTTCTATTCTTGTAATCTGTTTAATTTCAGCCTTAGTCAGGGCGGCAAAAACGACAGTTTCATCGATGCGATTTAACAATTCCGGCCTCAGAGTTTGACGGAGAAGTCCCATAACATTCTGCTTGATATCATTTAATACAACCTCTCGGTTATGGTCATCGATTTCAGTAGATTTTTCCATGATAAATTCAGCGCCCAGATTCGAGGTCATGATTACAATTACATTCTTGAAACTAACGGCTCTTCCCTGGTTATCGGTCAGACGACCATCATCAAGCATCTGAAGCAGGATATTGAGCGCCTCCGGATGAGCTTTTTCTATCTCATCGAACAAAACCACGCTGTAGGGATGACGGCGCACAGCTTCGGTAAGCTGACCGCCCTCATCATAGCCGACATAACCAGGGGGCGCGCCAATCAGCCTTGAGACAGAATGCTTCTCCATATATTCAGACATATCGATTCGTATCAGCGCCTCATCCGAGCCGAATAAAGCCGCCGCTAATGTTCGGGCGAGTTCGGTTTTGCCGACACCGGTTGGGCCTAAGAATATAAACGACCCCAGCGGGCGGTTTGGGTCGGTCAAGCCCGCCCTCGATGAACGCACAATATTAGCTGTCGCTTTCACCGCCTCATTTTGGCCGATTACTCGCTGATGCAGTCTGTCCTCGAGATGCAGAAGCTTTTCAGCCTCTTCCTCGGTCAAATCCGATACCGGTATGCCTGTCCAGTTGGATACAATAGCCGCTACATCCGGGGCTTTGACCTCCTCTGAAATCATCCCGCCCGATTGCTGGGCTTTTTTCAGTTCGGCAGATAATTTCTCCATCTCTTTTTCTGTATCGTTAGTAATTCCATAGCGAAGCCGGGCGGCTTTTTCATATTCGGCATCCCGGATAGCTTTTTCGATTTGGACGGCGGTTTCCTCTTTTTTCTTTTTGAGCTGTTTAATTTGTTCGATTATATCTTTTTCTTTACTCCATTGGGTAGTTAAGGCATCTCTTTGCTTATATAAATCATTAAGCTCGTTTTGTATTGGGGCGATTCGCTTTTCAAAATCGGGTTCGTTTTTCATGCCCTCTTTTTCGACCTCGAGTTGTTTGATTCTTTTCCCGACAGAATCGATTTCCGCCGGCATCGAGTCTATTTCAAGACGAAGTTCGGCGGCTGCCTCATCAATTAGGTCAATCGCCTTATCGGGCAGAAAACGGTCGGAGATATAGCGGTCGGAAAGCCGGGCGGCGGCAGTTAATGCCGCATCGGATATCTTTATCCCATGATGTATCTCATAGCGGCTTTTTAATCCCCGCAAAATAGAAATAGTTTCCTCGATTGAGGGTTGTTCGATAAGCACCGGCGCAAAACGTCTTTCGAGCGCGGGGTCTTTTTCGATATGCTTGCGGTACTCATCAAGCGTAGTGGCGCCTACACATCTCAAATCGCCTCTTGCCAGCGCTGGTTTCAGCATGTTGGAGGCATCCATCGCTCCCTCGACTGCGCCGGCGCCTACCAGCGTGTGAAGTTCATCGATGAATAGAATAATTTCGCCTTGCGAATTTTCCACCTCTCTAAGGATAGCTTTCAGCCTTTCCTCGAATTCACCGCGGAATTTGGAGCCGGCGATAAGCGAGCCTAAATCGAGCGCTACAATCCGCTTGCTGATAATCGAGTTTGAAACTTCTTTCTGGGCGATTTTCAATGCCAATCCCTCGACGATGGCTGTTTTGCCAACCCCCGGCTCGCCAATCAGCACCGGATTATTTTTCGTTCGCCGGGAAAGAATTACTACTACCCGGCGGATTTCATCATCCCGTCCGATTACCGGGTCGAGTTTGCCCTGTTTGGCTAATTTAGTTAAGTCGCGGGAATATTTTTCCAATACTTTATATTTAGTTTCCGGTTTGTCATCGGTAACCCGCTGAGCGCCCCTGATTTCAGACATGGACTTAAGCAATTTCTCCTTTGTTAAACCGGCATCGACAAGCAGTTTTGCGGCTTTGTCATTTTTCGATTCCAAAAGCCCCAAAAGCAGATGTTCGGTGGATACGAATTCATCCTTAAATTGGTCAGCATAGCCGAAAGCGGTATTAACCGCCTGTGAAAGTTCGTTTGATATATAGATTTGCGATGGTCCGCTAAGACGAGGCAACATCTGAAGGTCATTTTCGATTTTATCGGAAAGGCTGGCAGTGTCAACACCGGCTGTTTTAAGCAGGTCGGCGGTAATCCCCTCCTCCGATTGAGACAATAAGCCTTTTAGCAGGTGCAAACCCTCAATTTGCGAATGAGAACTCGACTGCGCCAGTTGAGTGGCATATTCAAGCGCTTCGCGTGAGTTTTGCGTCAACTTTTCATACTTCATTTATATATACCTCCATAATCTTTTATTTCTTGTCAGACCGCCAAGCGGAACTTCATAATATTGGATATCATGCACTTTGCTTTGCAATTGTTCTGCTAATCGTCTTCATTGCTTTATTTTTACATTTATTGCAATAATGAACTGCAGAGTAAATAAGCCGATTAAGCTGAGTCGGGTTTACTACCCTGAAAACATCTCCGGCGGCGAAAATCTTATCGCATAGCGACCGTATTTTCCTTAGATTATTATAATCATTTTTACTTATATGACTCCCTCGATAAAGCCACTGTATTTGATAAAACATGTCATTGAATTGCTTTAAAACGATTTGCTTATTAGCCTTGTTTACTTCCTCATCTAAGGGATATAATATCGTAAAAATATATTCAACCAGCCAGCATTCCAAATAGATACGGCATTTCATTACTGCATCGAAATAATCCTGCTTATCGTAAGCTTTTTGAATATCACGGCTTTCATCGAGGTCTTCAATTATAAATTGTTTTCTCATTGCTCGTTTCATTTTTAGTATCTATTAAAGTTCCGCTTTTTCTGCAAATTTTTCAAACAGTTCTTTTTGTTCCGTTGTCAGGTTTTTGGGGATTTTCACCTGAATTTCAACAAATTGATCGCCTTTTTGGTTATTGACCGTTAGCCCCATACCCTTCAGCCGAAAACGCTGATTCGGCGTTGTTCCCGGCGGGATTTTCAGTTCAACCTTTTTAGTCATAGTTCTGACTTTTATCTTGTCTCCGAGAACAGCCTGTTTAATGTTTATCGGCACGCGGCAGTATATATCTTTACCCTTGCGCCAGAAAAATTGATGCCCGCTGACATTTACTTTAAGGTATAAATCGCCGGGTGCGCCGCCATTAATGCCGGGTTGTCCCAAGCCCTTAAGGCGGATTTTCTTGCCCGATTCTATCCCTTTGGGGATATTGACTTTAATAGATTTCTCGCCGAATATTTTGCCGGAACCTGAACATTTGCGGCAGGGATTGCCAGTTATCTGCCCTCGTCCCAAACATCTCGGGCAGGGACGAGATACCGAAAACGCCCCCTGCGAAAAAGTAACGGTTCCGCGCCCATGGCATTCCGGGCAGACCGTGGTTTTACTGCCGGGAGTTACGCCGCTGCCATGGCATTGGTCGCAAGCCTGTTCGATATTTAATTTGATACCCTTTTGCGCACCATTAACAGAATCCTCAAACGAAATCTCTATGTCGGTCAGAATATCTTTCCCCTTTCGAGAGGCATTTCGCCGCTGTGATTTGAATCCTCTGCCAAATCCGCCGGCCTGTTGATTGCCGAATATGCTTGAGAACATATCGGCAAATGAACCGACACCGGAAAACTGAGCGCCGCCGCCAAATTGCGACATGATATCCTCGAAAGAAACTCCGCCTGTCCCTGATGTTCTGCCGAAACCACCATTGCCGAAACCGCCGCCATACTTGCGCATCGCATCATACTGCTGTTTCTTCTTAGGGTCGGATAAAACATCATTAGCCTCGGAAATCTCCTTGAATTTTTCCTCAGCCTGTTTGTCGTTAGGGTTGGCATCGGGATGATATTTCTTTGCCAACCGGCGGTAATTTTTCTTTATCTCATTGTCTGATGCGTTTTCCGCCACACCCAGCGTTTTATAATAATCGGTCATATATTGCCTCTTTTAAGCCTGAACCGCAGAGTATAATCTCCATCTATAACTTCATGCACCGCATCAACAGATAGCGGCGGTGTTAGTTTAATATCGAACACAATATCCTCACTGACCAAACCTATGCCGCCGCAGATGCGGCAGGTTGAAAATATCGTGCCGCCGAAACCGAAACAGCGCGGGCAGATTTTATCATGCGGTATTGAGATCGTTGTTTGAGCTCCGTTTTTAAACTCGTCATCACTAAGAAATAAATCTATTATCAGTTTCCTTTTCTTTCCCATTTTAAAACGGTCGGAGAACACCTCCAGCAAATCATCATAAACATCTTTCTTTACCGAATAGAGTTTAATTCTGTCTGTTTGGTAAGGTGTGCTGGCATTTGTATTCAAGCCAAGTTTTTTATTATATAATCGGCGTTTTCCGGCATCATATAAGATATCAAAAGCCTCAGTAATCGTGATAAAATCATCGGGCATTTTGCCGCTTGTATCAGGATGATATTTCTTAGCCAGCCGCCGGTAGGACGATTTAATTTCGGCCGGTTTGGCGTTGTAAGAGATGTCCAGTATTTTGTAGTAGTTTTTCATCGTTAGCAATTTACGTTTATCTTGGTATTCTGTCAATCATATTGTCTGCGCATATTTTTGGTGCACGGGGACGTACACCAACCACTTGAAAACTCTGGTTATCAAGCTCCGCTTGGTAACCAGAGTGGGCGTATGCAATACGCCCCTACGCGCGATGCCCTATTTATTTTCAGACAATAGTAGGTCGGGTTCTCCGCCGCGGCGGAGAGGGAGAAACCCGACACGTTTCGTTACATATCAAACCTCTCTACATAAAATATCAACCTATTCTTTTGTGATAGTATGTTGTCAATTTCCTTAAGTTTCTCTTTCTAAGTGAATTATCATATAATATCATTTTCTACATTAATGCTAGCAGTAGAACCTGAAATAGTAATATACGGTTTGGCATCCAATAAATAATTAGGAAAATTTGGAGCTATTTCTTTTATATGAGGTTCATCATATAAATAAGTTTTTAAACAATCAATACTATTTAAAACATTAGATTCTTTTATATAAATAGAACATACTGATAAAGATGCTGTTGTATAAATGATAAGACTATTTCTAATTATAGAATTCATTAAATTATTTCCTTTCGATTTTAAATTATTATTATACATCTATCATCGTAAAATAAATTATATGGGTTTCTCCATATGGTCGGAACCCGATTTTTCTTCTTAATCATATTCGATTATGTTCACCTCCATTCCTGTTTTTCCGTAGTTAATTATTCTATACATCTTCTGTATAATATACAAATAGATTGATTTTTATCAATCTCTAAGGGTTTAAAAGCACCTACCTTAATTTATCTCAAATTATCACATGCTAATAACTATCATTACATTCTATCAATTGTATTATCCATAGCCAAATTGTCGGGTTTCTCCCTTCGGTCGGAACCCGACCTACTGATAGATAATGTATACATCCACAAAAGACCCCGCGATAGACAATGGATGCCACCACGAGGTCTTTGTCTGTTAATGCAATTGGAGCATGAGTAGATACACCAACTACAATTATTTTTAGTTAACCACCTCATAATCGGCATCGACTGCATCATCATCCTTGCCAGAACCAGCCTGCTTATCGGATGTGCTCTGGCCATTGCCGCCGCTGCCACC
>JAGGSN010000008.1 GCA_021159005.1 Candidatus Zixiibacteriota bacterium
ATGATGGCGGAATATTTCGCGGCGTGCGTTGCAGTTGTCTACCTTGATAAGGAAGTTTCCCCAGAAAAATAAGATTGTGACGGTGTAATCCGATGAATGGGGATGAAATACTAAAAATGATTTGCCAGCGATTAGATAATATCGATGACAGATTAAAAGAAAGCGATAAAAAGTTGTTGTGGCTTTGTACCCACGCAGCGAAAACGGAAACGAGACTAAAACATATCGAAGGAGATATTCGAGGAATAAAAGATCATATCGAAAAACATGATGATCGATTAGATGAATTCGAGTCTCGAGTATCAATGCTCGAGGGAAAAGTTGTGGTAACTGCGATTGTGATCACAGCGATTTTGAGTTTGTTTATAAATATGGTTATTTGAAAAATGAATATAATAGAACAAATATATAAAGGAATCAAAAGATTGCTTTTTGGTTCGACGTCGCATTTTGTAATCCGACAGGGATCAGGAGCATTTCGAGGAGTATCTTTTGTTGAGATTTACCGGGAAAGCGTCGAATATCCAATAAAGATTTTAGGGATTCAATTCGTGGGACAGAATCAATGTCTTGGCGAATTTCGGATAATTGTGGATGGAGTGAAGGTATTTCCTTTCGCAGAAACTAATCCGATTGAAGTTGGAGTATTACGGAACTTTGTAGTGCCTATCGAGGTGGCGACAGGATCATTGTTAGAGGTTGAAGTGAGATCATCAAATCCGCGGGAACGTGGTGTGATAATTATGGATGAGTTGGATGTTGTGGAGATGAGGTGATGGTCAACGATAAGGTACAATGCTCAATTTGTGGTAGGTGATGTTCTATGACAAATAATGGATATGCAACTGGCTATGGAGTATCACAATTGCTCCCATCTAATTTTGGCTATACCCAATTTTCGCCAATTCAATTCGCACAACCAAATCGGAAGGAATTACGGAAGGCGGTGTGGACAGAAGCGTATTGGATGAATCCTCCATTTGGAAGGCCAAGGGAGCTTTCTTTTCCAGAATTAGAACCGTACACATCAAATATTTGGGTTAATATATCGGTTAATCATATTACAGATTCGGTCGTTGCAACAGGCTGGGATATTGTTCCGGTTGATGAAGAGAAAGGTGCCGCAGATAGTCATATTGATGAGGTGAGTGAGTTCTTTGAATCGAGAACGTGGAATGAATCGTTTAAAGATACATTGCGTAGGATGGTTCCGGATTTATTGTTATGGGATGCTGGGACAATTATAAAGGTATTTCCAAAGGTTGCCTATGATAAAAACGGGGAATTGAAAAATCCTAAAGCGAAGCCGGTTGAGTTAATGGCGAGAGATGGTAGGGCGTTTTTAAAGGATACTGATTTATATGGACTTTTAACGAGATGGTGGATGTATTCATGGATTAATCCGACTGGGAAACCTATTTCTTTTGCTAAAGATGAGATATGTTATTTTTCCATGAGACCCCAATCAAAAAGTCCTTATGGTATCAGCAGTTTGGAAATTATTAAAAATGTCGTTGATTATTTATCGGCGGCGGTAACGAGTCAGAGAAGAGCGTATGAGAACGGAATGTTTCTGAGTGCACAAATCGATCACCCTGATATTGTAGATCCCGATGAGCTCCTGAAAAGGGCACAGATGTATAAGGAACAGCTTAAAGGGGAAGATAACTACGGAAAAGTTCTTGTGACGTCCGGTGGTGTGAAAATAATTCCTTTGAATATGTCACCAAAGGACATGGAATGGTTGCAGGGTTCACAATTTATGCAGAAGTTAGTTTTCTCAATTTTCAAATTAAATGCAAATGAACTCGGATTTACCGATAGCTCTGTTAATCGAGCCACTGCCGAAGTGCAATCGGAAATCTATAAATCAAAAGGAGTCAGGGTTGTGCTTGATCTTATCGAAGATATTATCAACCGGGAAATAGTTTGGAAGCATTTCTCAACAGATGTAAAATTCTCCTTTGATAAATCCCTCGATCTTCAAGACGAAAAGATCCGTACGGACATTGATCATGTCAAACTATC